>NZ_LWFZ01001180.1:0-915 GCF_001635225.1 Oleiphilus sp. HI0086 | reverse complement strand
TTGAAATGCCTTACGCCTGCAAAGGTACTTTAGGCGCAATGCAGCAGATACTTACGAGCAACCTGGAGTTTGTTGATGGCGTCGAAAGTGTCGATATATCTGTCTCTTTCAAAATAAAGGCGCATAAAGCGCAAGGCCAGGTTCCTGCTTTCGAACGCGTCAAAAACGTCATTGTGGTAGCGTCTGGCAAAGGTGGTGTTGGTAAAAGCACCAGTTCAGTTAACCTGGCACTGGCACTCGCTCAAGAGGGCGCAACTGTTGGTATTCTTGATGCTGATATTTACGGCCCAAGCGTAGGTATGATGCTGGGCATTCCAGAAGGCCAACGCCCTGAAACTGAAGAAGAAAAGTTCTTTGTGCCTATCGAGGCTCATGGCATACAGGCAATGTCGATGGCCTTTCTTGTAGATAATAACACCCCCATGGTTTGGCGCGGCCCCAAAGTTAGCGGTGCTTTGATGCAACTAGCCACGCAAAGCCTATGGAATAACCTGGACTACCTGATTATCGATATGCCACCAGGCACGGGTGACATCCAACTCACCTTGGCGCAGAAAATCCCTGTAACCGGCTCCGTTATTGTCACCACACCTCAAGATATTGCCTTGCTTGACTGCAAAAAAGGCATCGAGATGTTCCGTAAAGTAGACATTGACGTACTAGGTGTAATCGAGAATATGAGCACTCATATTTGTAGCGAATGCGGCCACCATGAACCCTTGTTTGGTGAAGGTGGCGGTGCACGTATCGCACAGGCTTATCAGACCGAAGTACTTGGGGAGATGCCTTTACACAAAACCATTCGTGAACAAACCGATGCAGGCCAACCAACCGTTGTGGCAGAGCCTGATAGCGAAGTGTCTCACTTATATAGAGATATAGCGCGCAAGGTTTCGGCAGCAATTTCGCAGAAAG
>NZ_LWFZ01001179.1:0-806 GCF_001635225.1 Oleiphilus sp. HI0086 | reverse complement strand
GAGTTTATAGCGCCCCCAGTCCATCACACCGGTAATTTCATAGTGACCTAGGTAGTCGTCGATATCCGGGTTATCATCGCCTCGGAATAAGTGGTTTGTCTTTTTGTTGTGTGCATGAGTGAGCAACTTCGGCCAGCGTTGTTTCAGCGGGCATACTCGCCGCTGTATTTAAGAAACAATCAATAGACTCTTCCGCTGCTGCTAACTTACTGAAAAATAGTAAAAAACCTAATAAGGTAAAATACTTGAGTCGTGCAATAGCCATTGTCGCTTCATGTATTGTTTCGATCTGTACGGTAGCCGGCTATTGTTGTTTATACTCACTATCGAAGTCAAAAAATAACTCGCCGGAAATTTCTTTATAGCGGCCTGAGTCCTTCATTCTTTTGAGTCTTGGTGAAAGCTCATCAAGGAAGCTTTGTGTGAGCGCTTTGTTATGACACGTAATACGGTCATAGCTTTCTACAAGAGGGTGCTTGGCAGAGTAACTCAATTGATCTACGAAAGGTTGCAAGTCCGGAAGCGCTGCGATCATGACATCAATACGCTTTACTTTGAGCTTTTTCAAGTTCTGGGCGTCTTTGTATACTTTGTCTAGTTTTATTTTTTCGCTAAGTCTATGTTTATAATAGTTCTCGTGCACATGTACGGCACCCACATTAAGTCCTTTAAGTTGACTGGAGCTAGTTAAAGGGCTTTGGTCGAGAGGGCTAAACATATAATAAGCGAAGGCACCTAGTGGAAAGCTTGCAATGATATTCTCATTTCCTAGCTTTTCTTGCATCACTTGCGTGAAAGAATAAATG
>NZ_LWFZ01001178.1:0-793 GCF_001635225.1 Oleiphilus sp. HI0086 | reverse complement strand
CGCTTGTCCATTATCGATTGCGCTTCAACTTTTACAGGTAGGAAATCTTCTGCGAAGAAATCTTGCGATATGTCGGTAAACTCGACGTTGCTGTTTGGAATGTTACTGAACTTGGCTAGTGTCCACTTTTTAAGTGTTGAAAGAGGCTCTTTCCCCAAAATTACCAAAGTCATTTGATTCGCAGAGTAATTCTTTTGATAAAACTCTAATAAAGTGTCGCGTAACTTTTCTTCGCCTTTGTCACTCAGGGTTTCAAGGTTTCCAACAGAAAAGCGGCTATAGGGGTGATCGTCGGCTAATACTGCTTTTATTACAGAATAAAAGCGTCGTCCATCATCCTTGACTTTGGATGTGTATTCGGAATGAACAGCGTTAACTTCACGCTCGACATACTCGGCGTTAAAAAGCGGGTGAGTGAACTGCTCAGAAAAGCGTTCAAGCGCCGCTTCTAGGAATTCGGGTCGGATATCAAAGAAATAGTTTGTATTTTCAGGTGAAGTATATGCATTGTGTGAGCCGCCATGTTGAGTGATATATTTCTGATAAGCATCAGGCTCAGGGAATTTTTCAGTGCCAAGGAAGAGCATATGTTCAAGAAAGTGGGCCAAGCCCGGATATTCAAGAGGGTCACTTGCGCTGCCAATATTAACGTCTAGAGACGCAGAAGATTTATCGGTATTTGGGTCGGAAACCAGCAAGACTCGAAGTTTGTTTTCTAGTACTAAGTAATCGTAGTGCCGGCTATCATTAGGGCTTTTTTCTATAGAAAGGGAGGCGTTAACATTACTAGATA
>NZ_LWFZ01001177.1:0-656 GCF_001635225.1 Oleiphilus sp. HI0086 | reverse complement strand
GACCTTGATGGTCAGGAAATCGATTTTGGCGTTCAGCTCGGCGATGCGGGCACGCACCGCTTCAGCAAAGTCGCCGTCATCGTTGTTATAGGCAGTCAGGGCAGCTTCGGCCTGCTCCGCCATTTGCGGCAGTAGCTGCTGGTCATAGAGTGTGCGGCGCTCATTCAGGCGCTGGATTTGCACAATGGTCGTGTCCAGCTCCGCCATTAACTTTCGCGCCATCAGTAGCTTGTCTGTTCGCAGTGCCTCAGCTCGGGAGGTAGCGGCGCTAACATCTTTATCCTGTCGATTGCCCGTGAAAAGCGGCAGATCAAATGTGACGCCGACCGAGAACAGATCGGCGCGATCCCGGCCCATGGGGTCATCGTCCCGATAGCCGTACTGGGCGGTGAGCCCCCACTCGGGCTTATACTTTTGCTGGGCCAATTCAACCCCGGTCTGCATAGCCTCGATACGTTGGTCAAAGGCCAATAACAGGGGATGCCGATTGATCTGTTCATAGAGCCAGCGATCATTGTGCGTCTGACCCATGCCTGGGGTTGGCTCATCACCCAATTTACTGGATAAGGTCCGCGCCAACGGCAGACTGGCTTGACCGCCAATCCACTCGGAGAGCCGCTGCTGGGCAGAATCCAGTTGTTGTCGCAACGCAGTCA
>NZ_LWFZ01001176.1:0-865 GCF_001635225.1 Oleiphilus sp. HI0086 | reverse complement strand
TCGGGCTGAGCATGTTCGATTAACAAACGAAGCAGGCGAACGACGTTATGTGTTTCTTCCAGATTGATACTGCTAGTACCGGCACGCTTCCATAGAAAGGCAATAGCATCCAGGCGAAATACTCGAACGCCCATATCGAGGTAGTGTCTAATGATCTTGATGAATTGCAGTAATACCCGAGGGTTTCTGAAATCGAAGTCGACCTGATCATGACTAAAGGTACACCATACGTGTTGCGTGCCGTAAGGCGTTTCAGTTTTTCTAAGTAGTGGGCTTGTTCTGGGCCTAACGACAGCGCTTAGGTCTGTTTCCGGGTCTTCGGTAAAAAAGTAATCGTGTCCAGGGCCTTCGGCTTTAATAAAGTTCTGAAACCAGACACTACGGCTAGAGCAATGGTTAATCACCAGATCACTCATAAGCTTATAGTGGCTGGCGATGTCCTGGATATCGGGCCAATCGCCTAAGGCTTCATTAACGCTTGAAAAATCCATGACCGCAAAGCCATCGTCTGAGCTATAGGGGAAAAAAGGCAGGATATGAACTGAATTAATGGTGCTTTCACAGTGCTCGTCAAGAAAGTGCTTGAGTGTATGGAGAGGTTTTTCCCCATCGACAAGAAATGTGTCGCCATAAGTAATCATGCACGTTGTTGATTGATCCCATAATGTCTGGTGATCCCCTGGTGTCTGGCAGCTAGTATCTAGCCTCATTTCCTTAAGCGCGCTATCTGTTAGAGAGGCGGTGCTCTCGTTTAGTTCGATGTCATGATAAATAACGTCCAGCAAGTGTTGAGCTTGCTGGACTAGAGCCGAGTATATAGAGTTCATTGTGAGAAAAACTCCTTATTGTCAGCCTCCACCGCTGC
>NZ_LWFZ01001175.1:0-646 GCF_001635225.1 Oleiphilus sp. HI0086 | reverse complement strand
TTTACACACTATCGATCAAAATTGATGAGCATAAGAAACAAACCACTGACGCCCGGGCCCTGGGAATCGGTTGTATTTGCTTACACGCTGACCACTAACATTCTTAATTTTAAATTCGAGTGAATCTTTTTCACTTTTAAAGCCAAGACTGGCGTTAACCTGCTTAACGTCGGGAAGTTCGGCCACACCAGCTGAATCGTAAACACCACCCGACTGCCGTACATATTCCAAGCCAACCGAACGCCCTTGGTCGGCAACCCGCATCTCAACAGTTCCGGAAAAGTCATAAACGCCCGGCAAGGACTCCCCCCTGAAGGCTCTAGAGTTAGATTTATCTTCAGTATCTTGGAAGGTGAGGTTCGAATTAATACAGACAAAATTCGATAAGTGAAGCTCATTGCTGACTTCAATACCGATCACTTGCGCTTTAGAAAGATTCTGCGGTTTGCCAATGCCTCGCGAGTTGTAAATAGTGACAATGGCATCGTTAAGATCACGATAAAACAAAGCGAGCGTACCGGATGTTCTGGTTGACTGATAACTAAGGCTAATATCGGTGTTTAGGGCTTTTTCCTCAACAAGGTCTTCATTGCCTAAAGTGAACCCGCGATCACCATACATTTCATTTAACTCGGGAAGTCTAATA
>NZ_LWFZ01001174.1:0-1068 GCF_001635225.1 Oleiphilus sp. HI0086 | reverse complement strand
TTGCCTGGGCGCTTGTCGCATCACTAGCACAATAATCAACTAAGCCATCTTTACTTGTTGAGAAAAAACCATCTTTATCGGTAATCGCTGAAGCTTCCCAAGCATCGCGTTTGCCATTGTCGTTACCATCCAAATAAACTGTAGCACCCGCCAAGTAGGCATCAACAACGGCACCTTCAACTGCTTGTTTCGACTGGCTTGTACCCCCATCAGGATCATCAGGGTTACTACAACCAGCGCTAATTGCAACAGCTGCAGCTAGGGCAGTGAGTGAAAATCCCTTCGTCATCGTGAATAACGTTTGTTTCTTAATAAGGTTCATATGCCCTCTCCTTAAAATTTCTCTTCAAAGCCGATATTAAAGCCAAAGCGTCTCGGTGCTTTTGTTCCATCAAGTTCAACTGTATCCAAACTCGCCGCTAAATCAATATTCATCATGCCAAACAGTGTTGTACCAAAGCCAACCATAGTTAGCTCGCTACCGACTAAATTCTGACTAATACCTAAACGAATTGTCGGCAAAATATAACTATTAGGGAAATAAGTGGCAGAACCGCTTATCATCTGGCTTTCTCGGCCTACCAAGTCATACACAGAGTTTAAGTCATAAGCGCCTGTCAATAACCACTGCTTGTCCTCAGTATAGAGAGAGCCTTCAATGGTTGTTTGAGCAGCCATTACAGCAGTTTCTTGCAGTGAGATTTCACCAGAAAATACGTCGCGAGCAACTTCACAGTTAGCCCTTCTTGTTGGGTCTGTAATTGAGCCACAGTCTGTACCAATATCGCCATACTTGAACTCAGGCTCATTTATATTTGCGATAGTCAGGCCAGCATGACCATTAGGGAAAGCCCAAAGAAGACCTAAATCAACGCCCATCTCTGTTGTTGAAACTGTATTCTCTTCAAATTCGTCACGAATCGCATCACCAGCATCGTCATCTTCGGCGATGTTAGTCAATGCCAGTACTTGTTTATTCATGGTGGCGTGATAAGCATTAAGCTGAACCCCTGCAAAGAGCTTAGAATCCATCACTGGCGGCTGCCATACTTCAGCACTGTACGATAG
>NZ_LWFZ01001173.1:0-676 GCF_001635225.1 Oleiphilus sp. HI0086 | reverse complement strand
CGAATTATTCGAACGGCTTTCCCCGAGTTAGTAGATGATATTCTTGCTTTATTAGCAATGCTTGATATCTATGACGAGTGGCTCTTGACTAATATATTAGATCTGAATGAAATGCCTGCGTTGCAGCAGCAAGGCATGTTTTGGCAAAAGCGCTATGAAATTTTTGGTGAGGAGTTAGCAGAAGCTATTTGGGAGAAAGAACGAAGTGCTGAAGAAGATAAACGAGAGTCAATGCTCTCTACCGTTAATATGCTTAACCAGTCACTTGATATGAGCATGCAAGACCGAGTTTATCTATTGCAAAGCGCTTATGATGAAAACTATTTTGGCTCTGTTGAAGATTTGGTGCTTGATTCGAAAGGTATGTTATCTCAAGTTGTCTTTGGTCTTAATATTGTACAAAGCGAACTCGGTGCATTAACACGTGAAGAACGTCAGTATGAAATTAATGAAGTGAGGCGGCTCATCGGATTCGAAGAGTCCCAGATAGAATGGTTGGTCAAGCGAGACCAAGAGAGAGAGGATCGGTGGAATAATGGTTACGCATATATGGAAGAGCGTTCACTTGTCTCTGAGCAGTTTGAAGGTGAAGCCTTAGTAGAAAAGCTAAGCGCTTTGCGAGAGAAGTACTTTAAAAATGAGGCCGGTACCATCCAGAAGGAAGAAGAAATGTTAG
>NZ_LWFZ01001172.1:0-591 GCF_001635225.1 Oleiphilus sp. HI0086 | reverse complement strand
ACTGATAACCAAGTAAAAATTAGTGGCTATCGTATTGAGTTATCGGAAATTGAAGCCTGTTTAATGAAGCATGAGAGTGTCTCCAATGCAGCTGTAACAGTTTCAGAGAGCGAAGCGCAAAAATCGATTATTGCTTTTATTGTAAGCAACTCTGAGGATGCTTCAATACTCAAAGCATACCTCACGCAAGAGCTACCTGCCTATATGCAGCCGTCTCATTTTCTGTTCAGCGATGCACTGATGACAACGCCTTCAGGGAAAATCGACCGCAAGAGTATGCTCGCCCAGTATCACGCCAATCAAGGTAAGTTAGCTGAGCAGGTTTCAAGCATGCAGAAAGAGCAGCTAATAGCTGTGCCAGATAAAGTGTCACTAAGCTCAATGATCTATTCCTTGCTTGGTAACGACAATATCGACACATCAAAAAGTCTGGTTGATGTAGGCATGACATCACTCATGGCGAACCAGTTATCAGTTCAGCTATATGAAAGCTTTCAGCTAGATATACCCGCCTATAAGCTTTTTCAATACGCTTCGATAGACTCGTTTATCAATCATCTTAGTAAGCAAGTGAGAACTAACAACTATCAG
>NZ_LWFZ01001171.1:0-742 GCF_001635225.1 Oleiphilus sp. HI0086 | reverse complement strand
ACGCGCTACCATCTGCTAGAGCGTTTAACAGCAGCAGAAGGCTTAGAAAAATATCTTGGCTCTCGTTACCCAGGTACCAAACGCTTTGGCTTGGAGGGTGGTGAAAGTCTGATCCCGATGATGGATGAGCTGATTCAGCGTGCCGGTGGTTATGGTGCTAAAGAAATCGTTATAGGTATGGCTCACCGTGGTCGCCTAAACGTTTTGGTGAATACGCTTGGTAAAAACCCGAAAGACTTGTTCGATGAGTTTGACGGTAAAAAACTCCATGATATTGGTTCCGGTGACGTTAAATACCACCAGGGCTTTTCATCGAATGTGATGACGCCAGGTGGCGAAGTGCATCTAGCCTTATCGTTTAACCCCTCACATCTTGAGATTGTTTCTCCGGTTGTTGAAGGCTCGGTTCGAGCGCGCCAGGGTAGAAGGGAAGATGAGCGTCGGGATTCTGTCGTACCTATTATCATGCATGGCGATGCTGCGTTTGCAGGTCAGGGTGTGGTGATGGAAACCTTCCAGATGTCACAAACTCGTGGTTATGGTACGGGTGGTTCCGTACATATTATTATTAATAACCAGGTTGGCTTTACCACCAATAAGCGTGAAGACACGCGCTCAACAGAGTATTGTACCGACGTTGCAAAGATGATCGAAGCGCCAATCTTGCATGTAAATGGTGATGACCCCGAAGCTGTTTTGTTTGCTACTCAGGTTGTAATTGATTTCCGCAATCAGTTTAAGA
>NZ_LWFZ01001170.1:0-9327 GCF_001635225.1 Oleiphilus sp. HI0086 | reverse complement strand
GTGAGTTAATTCGCTATCTAAATCAGTGACTCAGGTATGAAAAATAGTATTGTTCTCGCTAGTTTGCTTTTTCTGCTTCTTACTAGTGCCTGTACTACCCGGCAATTGGCGGAAGTATCTCCTCTTGAAGAAGATGTGTCAAAGCTTGAGAAGCTTAGTCCTGAAGAGAAGCAGAGCAAAGAGAATGAGACAGCGGAAAAGAAAGCCAAAAAAGAAAGTCAGGCCGCTACTAAGCAGATAGAGCCAGAATCACCTTTGCAAAAACAAGCTGAAAAGGCATCCCAAAAAAAGCTCGGGCAGCCTTCCGATAAAACACAGGCTAAGCAAAAAGAGAGGCAAACTTCGCAGAAGTCGGTGGAAGCTTTGGAGCAAGAGTATTCAACTGAGCCTTCAAGTATGCGCTCAAGGGATGAGTTGGAGAAGAGTAGCGATAAGGCTTCGAAGAATACATACTCTCCTATGAAAGATAGTGCAGCGGCTTCGGCTAAAGAAGATCAACAGGATGGCGTGGGAAAAAATGCGCTTGAACAACTAGAGCAAGCAGCTGGTGGAGAAAAAGCAGGCACGAAGTATTTAAAAGATAAAGATGATGAAGACCCTTCCTTGGAAATAAATGGAGTGCTTAGTGATAGCGATACTGAAGGTAATGCTTACCATATAGAGGGTGATGATGCCCCTGTAACGATTCTGGGAGAGGGGGGGGAAGTGATTATTTTACAAAAAGATCGTGAGCAAACATCCACTTTTCGGAAACGGAGAACCTGGAATATGCAGCGTCAGTTCTAAGTTAATACAGCTTGTTTGCGCTCTAAAGCGATGATTATCTAGGGCTTGATGCTGACTGCTTCACGTATCATGGGATGAAAGCTTGCTCTATACTTGCGTCATTTGTAGGATAGCCTCTAATTGCCGAAAGGAGGTCTGGGAGAGTTTGATGAAAAAGTTGAGTGCATGTGTCCTGATTGCCGTATCGCTGCTTATGGGTGGCTGTCAGAGCTTTCAAAAAGATAGGGACTTGGAACTGTATATTGTTGGTGCTGGCTTGAGCTATGCGATTGGTAAACATGTTTGTCGTCATAGTGAATTCGTTGAAACCTGTGGTGTAAGTGCCGCGGCTACCTTTATCGTTTGGTACTAAGCTTTATTTATGTCGGAAGACCTTCTTCGCCTGGATAAACAGGTTTGTTTTTCTTTATATAGTGCTTCCAATGCGATGGTTCGAGCCTATCGGCCATTCCTTAAATTACTGGACCTGACCTACCTTCAGTACATTGTCATGATGGTATTGTGGGAAAAAGACGAAATCAACGTCAGTGATTTAGGGGAGCGGGTTCATCTGGACTCAGGAACCTTAACACCTTTATTAAAGCGTCTTGAAGCGAAAGGCTTATTGAGTCGAAGTCCTGGTCTTCGTGATGAGCGAGTAAAAATTCTTACTTTGACTGAAAGTGGTCGCTCTCTAAAAGCTGAGGCGCAAGCGGTACCTGAGCAAATGCTTTGCAAGCTTGACCTACCTCCTGAGCAGTTACAAACCTTAAAGCAGCAATGCGAGGCGCTGCTCAAAGTACTGTAATTGTTTCCTTTAAGACTAGTGTGCAGCAAGCCAGCTGGTGAGCCTATTCTCTTGTCTGAGGTGCGGTTGTAAGGCATCAAGCCAGGTCTGTAACTTCTCCAGATACAGTTTTTGGCACTGTTCAATTTTTTTCTGATCCCATGCCAGCTCTTCTAATAGCTCATGATAGGCTTGCTCTGTTCTGTTCACGCGAGCCAGATAGTCTTTGCCGAGTATTAAGCAAACGGCTTTGCGGTAGCGCTGCTCATCGAGTGAAACCTCAGCTTCGTAGTCTTCTTCGCCGCCATAAGGAATAGATTGCCTGATTAGTAGAAATGCTTCCGTTGCTTCCAGAATAAAGTCGCTGTCATGGTGGTTCAGGTTGATAAGCATAAGGGTCGAGAAGTTATCCAGTGCAAATACTTCTTGCCCGGATACGCCTAAATCAAACTGACTAACCAAGGCTCTGCCTAGTTCAAACCACAAATATTTTTCAACGGCTGCGCTGTATATCGCTTCTTGTATACCCTCTTGTTGAGGGTATTTGGCAATTAGGCCTTGATCTAGTTGGTATAGAAAGGAGAAGGGGATGTCGATCTTTATATCAACCTGGCTGGTTTGTTTGTTGTTCGAGCTTGCAGTGTCAAGTGCTAAAGGTTGGCTCGTTGTAGCCTGGTCAGCTTGGTGAAAGTGATAAATGATGCTTTGTTTTAAAATAAGGTCTTGTTCACTAAATATTCGCAAGCGTTCGAAAACTTGAGACTTTTTCAGACGTGTAATTAGCTTGGTATCGTATTCACTCTTAGCGTCAGTTTGAAATGATAAGTCTGATGGCTGTTGAGGCTCAGTAATAGAGATCGATGCGTAGGTGCTGAAGGTTAGGGTTGACGTTATAAGCAGGAGCAGTAATCTGATATGTATAGAAGGAGTCATGGGAAGCGTCTATTTATTATTTAAATTATCTATTGTGGTACCCAGTTAGCCCATTCTATTCGGAATTTAAACTAAATGTACTGAATCTTTGGTAATGTCGGCTGAATCGCACTCTTCTTTTAAAGTATTGAAAACAGATAAAAGAAGAGTGCCAGGTTTGGCTTTAGGTTGAGGCAAGGTGCTCGAGTAAATATTGTTGTGCGCAGACTCGAGATTCGGCTTCGGCAGGTTGGTTCAAATGATATTTTCCCTCGGTGTCCATAATCCAGCTTTGGCAATTATCGCTTAGGTAGAAGCCAATTTCGGCTTTCACGCGTTCTACTAGCTTCTTATCTTCCATCGGGAAGCAGGTTTCAACACGCTTTAACAGGTTACGGGTCATCCAGTCGGCACTGGCACCATAGATCTGGTCATTACCATCATTGTGGAACCAATAAACTCGAGTGTGCTCCAAGAAACGCCCGATCACAGAGCGTACTTCGATCGTTTCGGAAATACCCTCTAGCCCTGGACGTAAACAGCATATGCCGCGGACAATAAGCTTAATAGGCACGCCTGCTTGTGATGCTCGATACAGTGCCCGAATAATTTTGGGTTCTGATACTGCATTAACTTTAATGGTGATTCCTGAGGCTTTACCTGCTTTGGCATTATTAGCTTCTCTTTCTATCATCGAAACCAAAGAGTCATGTAAGGTGAAAGGAGCATGGAATAGTTTTTTGATCTTCAGTGCTTTGCCCATACCCGTGAGCTGCTGGAATATTTTATGAACCTCTTTCCCGAGAGCTTCATCACCACTCATAAAGCTATAGTCTGTATAGAGGCGGGCGTTCTTTGCGTGATAATTACCCGTACCCAAATGTACATAGTGCCTAAAACCTTCGGCTTCGCGTCGGGCTACGAGTATCATCTTGGCGTGGGTTTTATAGCCCACTACGCCATAAACGACGACAGCGCCAGCTTCTTGCAGGCGGCTGGCTAGTTCAATATTTTCTTCTTCGTCAAAACGGGCTCGTAATTCTATTACTGCAGTGACTTCTTTTCCGCGTCTTGCTGCATCGACCAAGGCGGCAACAATTTCAGAATTAGCGCCGCTACGGTAAAGTGTTTGTTTAATAGCAACGACATCGGGGTCTAGGGCAGCGTGTCGAAGAAAATCGATAACTGGTGTAAAGCTCTGGAAGGGGTGGTGCAGAAGAATATCTTTCTGTTTTATAGTTGAAAAAATATTGCTGCTTTTCTTTAAAGGCTTTGGCAGGCCTGGAGCGAAGGCCGGGTAGAGTAGTTCAGGTTTGTCGACTAAATCTGGTAGTTGCATTAGGCGAGAAAGGTTAACCGGGCCTCGCACTTGATACAGTTCATCTTTACTCAGTTTAAACTCTTTGAGCAAGAAAGAGATCAGATGCTCTGGGCAGTTGTCTGCAAGCTCTAATCTAACAGCGTCACCAAAACGTCTCGAGAGCAGCTCCCCTTTTAATGCAGAGGCCAGATCCTCCATATCTTCTTGTTCAAGTTCAAAGTCGGCATTTCGGGTTAAACGGAATTGGTAACAGCCTTGCACTGACATGCCGGGAAATAGTTGGTCAACATGAGCGTGAATAATTGAAGATAAGAATACCAGTTCATCACCCTTGGAAATCTCCGCAGGTAATTTAATAAGCCTGGGTAAAGAGCGGGGGGCGGGAACGATTGCCAGGCCGGTTTCACGACCGAAAGCATCTTTTCCGTCCAGCTCTACGATAAAGTTTAGACTCTTATTTACCAGGCGAGGAAAGGGGTGTGAAGGGTCGAGACCGATGGGGTTAATAATCGGTAGTACTTCGTTATCGAAATAATTAGCTAACCATTCATGTTGAGCTTCACTCCATTCCTGGCGTCTTAGAAAACTGATCCCCTCTTTTTTTAACTCAGGCAGAAGCACATCATTCAAAATCTCATACTGTTCACGAACAAAATCTGTCGCGATATGTTTGATTTTTTCTAGGGTTTGTTCAGGGCTTAGTCCGTCAGGCCCAATTGTCTCCCGACCAAATTTGATCTGATGTTTTAGGCCGGCCACACGAATTTCAAAAAACTCATCCATGTTGCTACTGAATATGCAGCTAAACATCAGACGGTTGAGGAGAGGGTGCGATGTATCAATCGTTTGTTTGAGCACGCGATGGTTGAACTGCAGATGGCTTAGTTCCCTGTTCACGTAGTATTCGTGGTTAAGGAGGTCTATAGCAGGGAGCTCATTATTTGCTGTTTGCTCGTCATGCGTCGTGCTCATTGTTGTCTGTATTCTCCAAGTATTTTAAAAGGGGCGATAATCCATTCTAGCTGAACATTGTTACATCTTTATCCTTTGCTAAGAAGTTTCGCAGCGTCCTTGGCAAAATAAGTCAGAATTGCATCGGCGCCAGCGCGCTTGATACAAAGTAGTGACTCTAGAATAATTTTATCCTTGTCTAGCCAGCCATTTTCTATTGCGGCCATATGCATCGCATACTCACCACTCACTTGATAGACGAAGGTCGGCGCTTTGAGTTCAGTCTTGATACGGTAAACAATATCGAGATAGGGCATGCCTGGCTTGATCATAACCATGTCGGCACCTTCCTGAAGGTCCATGGCGACCTCGTGCAAGGCTTCATCAGAATTGGCCGGGTCCATTTGGTAAGTCTTTTTATCTGCTTTACCTAAGTTGCCAGCAGAGCCTACTGCGTCGCGAAAAGGACCATAATAAGAAGAGGCATACTTAGCGGAGTAGGCAAGTATAGAGGTATTGATATGGCCTGCGGCTTCCAGTTCTTTGCGAATCGCAGCGATTCGGCCATCCATCATATCTGAAGGTGCAACGATGTCTGCTCCGGCCTCTGCGTGTGACAAAGCCTGCTTAACTAATGCGTTAACGGTAATATCGTTTAATACATATCCATCATCATCGATAATTCCGTCTTGGCCGTGGGTTGTAAAGGGGTCTAAGGCAACGTCGGTAATCACGCCCAGCTCCGGATATTCCTTTTTTAGTGCTCGTACAGCTCTTTGGGCTAGGCCCTCGGGGTTCCAAGCTTCTTTGGCATCAAGAGACTTGGCATTACTCGGGGTGACGGGAAATAGTGCGACGGCGGGGATACCAAGCTCTAGTAGCTGCTGCGCCTCTTTTAGTAGTAGGTCAATACTCAGGCGTTCAACGCCGGGCATAGAGCTAACAGCTTCGCGTTTATTTACACCTTCAAGAATAAACATGGGGTAAATCAGGTCATTGGCTGTTAGTGTATTTTCCTGCATCAAGCGACGGGAAAAGTCTTGAAAGCGCATGCGACGGAGTCGGCTGTTAGGGAATTGTCGTTGGCTGGGTGAAAACACTTTTTATCTCCGGCAATCATCAAAAATATTATGTGCTTAAGATTAGCAGGTATGCCGAAGGAAAGGCTATAACGCAAGTCAACTGGGGCTGGATTTTTGGAAGTATTTTGCTTTTCGCTAAATACAGGGAACTCGAGATCTAGGTACGCTTATATGCTTAGCTTAAGTAATAATTGAATGCTTGGGATTAAAGCGATGCTTAGCATAACAAGTGCGGAGCCTATGCAGGTCGCGCCGCATAATTGTGAACCGCGAATTTTTATTCGTTGAACAGGGTCTTGTAGCGCAGACTTCCAGTGCCTAAAAGCAGCGGGTTCAGGTATGCATAGTTGTGCTCGGCCGCTTTTAGTATGGCTCAGTTCGTGAATGTAATGCTGGTCTTGGTCGCGCTGATATAAAACCATAATTGATAAACTTGCAGCAATTACCATTGAGGCAAGTAGAACCTGCCCAAATGAAATATAGATGCTGCTGGTTATTGCAGCACCTATCATGCCTAGGCTTAGCAAGCTAATCATTGATATCAGTGCAATAAAAGTTTTGCAAGTACGTGAGTGTTTGCGGCGAGTTTTGAGAATACGAAGTTTTACTTTGTCGCCAACGTGGAAGTTGCCTGAGGCTAAGTGGTCAATTGCGGTAAAGCGAACCGGGCCTCCTTCATGCGGGTACTCAATGACAGGGTAAAAACCATTTTTAACGTAGGTTTGGCTAGTACTATTGTCGGCATGAGAAGTAAGGCTAGAGAATACTTGATGGATTGACACTACTTTTCCGTATTTAGCGTATGCGCCACGGAGAAAACGTGAATAGTCTCGATATAAAAAGGAACCGGCGACGGCAAGCGTCAAGCTTATTATTAAAGTAAAGGCGTCCATTAAATCCCAATTCTCCTGTACCTGAATCCATTTAGGTGCATGACTACAAAAAAGCGAGTGCCTTGAGACGGTAATAGTGTGTGGCAGGTCTCAAAGTGAGTGCGAATTGTCGCATAGATTTCGAAATCTGCAATGTCTTTTTAGAAATAATCAGGTCTTTTTACAGGAAAATAGCGAATAGGGTGAATTTAAATTCACTTTTATCACTCTCGGTAATATTCTTAGATGAAAAAGTTACCGAGAGCGATGGAAGAAAGAAGAAGCTAAGCGGTACTGCTATCGCTTTTAACGTAGTACTGGCTTAGATTGGTGCTGAGCCATAATTCATGGTCGGCTTCTTTGGCGGGTCAGCTCGTACGTTATTATCAACGCGTTCTACGTTACCACCTCTTTTTAGAAATTCTTCAATATCACTGCTTAGTTGTTGGCGTACAGTTTCTCTTACAACTCTGGGGGATTCGCTGCTGCATTCAGGGAGTGCAATGGCTTCTTGTGACATAATGGTACCTATCTATCTTTCTGCTATATCTCCAATTTCCTTTTATTTTTAAGGGTTTAGGAGATTTTGTGTTGCTTGTTTCTATTGTTTTCTGCACTGATCTATATAAACCGCCCAGCGACATGCCTATATTAAGGTTTATCTTTAATTATATGTAACAGTGCATTAAGTGGATAATATAATCTAAATTATAGCTTTGCAACATAAATCATTGGTTTTGTTGAATAAATTAATGTTTATATTTTCTTGTTTATCAAAGTGTCTGTTCCTGGTTTTGTAACAGAGGGCGTGATGCCTGTAACGCTAGGTGTTAAAAGGTGTTGAAATGAAAGATGCACAGGAATTATTGCTTAACTTGGCTAGGCTTAAGTTATCAGCGCAAGGGGAAGTGACTTAGTTGCGCGGAGCCTCTCCAATCATCACTTTCCAATCCCTAGTTGTTATAAGGACTTTTTAGGAGCCATTTTGGCTCCTTTTTTTTGCCTTGGATTCAGCGAGCTCTAATCCAGAATTTCGTCTAGAGCGTCATAGATTGCTGGCGTGCTAATGAGAAGGTTGTTGTTGTAGATGCAGGCAGGAATACCTTCAGGTACTGGGGTGAAGTGGCCGCAGCGTGCACCGGCTTCAAGGGCAATCAGTCTGGCTGCAGCGAAGTCCCAGGGGCTCAGTGACTCAAAATAGCCGTCAAGGCGGCCATTTGCAACCCAGCAGATATCCATTGCAGCAGAGCCTAGGCGGCGAATGTCTTGGCATTTCATCAGCACCTTTTCTGTTCGGCGCATGATTTCAGGTACGGTGCTTTTATCGTAAGGGAAACCCGTGGCAATCAGGGCTTTCCGTAAATTGTCTTGGTTGCTGACGGATAGCTTGTTCTGATTCAAATAAGAGCCTTGCCCCAAAATAGCGGAATAGCACTCGTCCAGAAACGGATTGTAGACAATTCCCACTTGTACCTCACCTTCACACGCGAATGCGATAGAGACGGCGACCATAAAGTGGCCGTGAGCATAATTAACGGTGCCGTCAATGGGGTCAATAATCCAGATGGGTTCAGCTAGGTCTTTGCCTTGGCTCGTATCGGTATATGTCTCTTCAGACATGATACGGTGGTGAGGGAATTTTTCTTGAATAGCTTCGATGATTAGTTTGTCTGCTGCAATGTCTGCAGATGTTACTAGCTCATGTTGATCTTTGTAATTCTGACTGAGTGAGCCTTTTGCTCGTTCCGACTTAATCATCGAGCCAGCTTTGATTGCTAGCTCTTTTGCGAATTTCTCTATGTCGCTATAGTTCATAGGTCACCCAGACAGATTAGTTTACAGGGTTTGGCTGCCTTAAGACTGCTGCTCTCGGGCAATGGCTCGGTAGGCAATGTCATCTCGATAGAACATACCTTCCCAGCTGATATTTTGTGCAAGCTGATAGGCCTTTTGCTGAGCTTCAGTCACATTGTTGCCCAGAGCTGTAGCGCATAATACTCTGCCACCAGACGTTGCTACTTGCTCGCCATCGAGTTTGGTGCCTGCATGAAATACTTTTGCAACATCAGACTCGCCTTGCTTTAGGCCTTTAATGATGAGGCCTTTGTCGTAGCTTCCTGGGTAGCCACCAGCGGCCAAGACAACGCCAACTGCTGCGCGAGAATCCCAGTCTGTTGTTGTTTTATCGAGAGTCTTATCCAATGCCGCATTGCATAGAGTAATTAGATCAGATTGCAGGCGCATCATAATAGGTTGTGTTTCAGGGTCGCCGAAACGGCAGTTATATTCGATGACTTTTGGTTGGCCATCTTTTGAAATCATTAAACCTGCATAGAGGAAGCCTGTATAGTCATTGCCTTCCTTCGCCATACCTTCGACGGTTGGGATAATGACTTCAGACATGATGCGATCATGGATCTCCTGGGTTACAACTGGAGCCGGTGAATAGGCACCCATTCCACCAGTATTTGGGCCAGTGTCGCCGTTGCCAACGCGCTTATGGTCCTGGCTGGTTGCCATCGGTAGAATATTCTTACCATCTGCAATAACGATGAAGCTGGCTTCTTCGCCATCAAGAAATTCTTCAATAACTACACGGCAGCCTGCTTCGCCAAAAGCATTGCCTGATAGCATATC
>NZ_LWFZ01001169.1:0-618 GCF_001635225.1 Oleiphilus sp. HI0086 | reverse complement strand
AGTGCAGCGCTTCGGGCTTGTCGTCCAACTTGCTTAATGCCAGCAAGCTGGCCCAGCTCTTAATTTTATCTATGCCCAGTAAGGTGACTGCCTTGTGAATAGAGTCGATGGTGTTGCTTCGTTTAAAGGCGGCAGAGTTAATTAGCTTGAGAAGCTTGAAGCTTAGTGCCGGGTCTCGGGAAATAATGGAGGTTAAGCCATCCATATCAATCTCGGGTGCTTGAATTTCAGAAATTAGGTTAATTATTGCCATTTTTCCTGCAGCGATTTTCTTACCTTTAATTATCTCGGGCTTGGATAAAAAATAGCCTTGGAAGAGGTCGCAGCCAAGTTCGTGGCAGCGCTTAAATTGCTCAGGTGTTTCGATCTTTTCCGCCAGAAGAGTTACGTCATGCTGCTTAAGGTTTTTAATAGTTGCCTGTAATTCATCATCGTCCATTTCAGGTAGTTCTAGTTTAATAATGTCTACCAGTGGCAATATGCGTTGATAACGTTCATCCATAATAAAGTCATCAAGTGCTAGCGTGAAACCGCGTTGTTTAAGCTTTTTTAGGCTGGAAACAACCTTGTCTGTAATTTCGATATTTTCCAGTACTTCTATTACCACCGTATCAGGGT
>NZ_LWFZ01001168.1:0-537 GCF_001635225.1 Oleiphilus sp. HI0086 | reverse complement strand
AGACGCTTTGACCGATCTCTAATAAACATTGAACTAGCGACATGCAGTGTCGAGGACAGAGCCTCAAGTACTCTCGGAATCGACCCACATCGGAATGAAGTAACATGAGTGAGCAAAATAAAGCGCATCTGATCTACGATAAAGAAGATAAGCCGAGCAAAGACCGTCCGTGGATTTTCAGAACCTACGCCGGACACACCAATGTTTGGGCCTCCAATGAGCTTTACCGTAATAACCTGGCAAAAGGCCAGACGGGTTTAAGTATTGCAATGGATCTCCCCACGCAATGTGGTTACAGCTCCGATCATGATATTGCGAAACCCGAGATTGGCAAGGTCGGCGTGCCGATCAATTCACTCGATGACATGGCAGTACTATTCGATAACATTCCTTTAGAGGAAATGAACACCTCGATGACCATCAATGGTACATCCATGTGGTTATTATCTTTGTATGTTGCTTTAGCTGAAGAGCGTGGCATAGATATTAGCCAGCTTAAAGGCACGACTCAAAATGACTTGATCAAAGAGTACCTGG
>NZ_LWFZ01001167.1:0-1300 GCF_001635225.1 Oleiphilus sp. HI0086 | reverse complement strand
TAATGGGTGTTGGGAGTGTTCTTGGTTTGCCTGAAGGTGATCAGGATGTGCGCGCTAGTCATCAATCGTCTGAAAAATATGTGCGAACACGAAATCAGTTTGACGAGGGAGCGACCTTTGCAAAGTTAGCGAGCTTGGTAAGTAAAGGCGCGACAATTAGAACGACGCAGCTCTCTGAAGAGTTTACCTATGAGGACTATTTACAGCTCCATGGTAATCGGCTGACGCTATTGTTTGCGATTCGTCCAGATAAGCAGGTTGTGCCTTTAGGCAGAACAGATGCAAAGCCTTCAGTTGGATGGGAAATGATTAGTTTAATACAGCCTGAGCCAAACCCTGAAGGGCTGGCTCAGTCTAGTAGTTCATGATCTAGTTGTCACCGTGGTGAGGATGGTCAATACGGTTGATCAGTGCGCGAGCAAAGTCTTGACGAGTAATAATGCCAACAAGCTTGCCGCCGTCCATAACCGGTAGTCGTCGTCGGCCAGAAGTGAAGAACTCTGCGCAGACAATGATATCATCTTCTTGTTCAACCATGTCTAGCTCGGTCGTCATGTGATCGGCGACTCGATCACCTACTGATTGGTAGTAGCCGTCATTTAGAGCTTCTTTCAAACAATCCAATTCTGAAAGAATACCAACCAGCTTCCCTTCATTATCTATTACCGGTGCGCCCGAACGGCCTTTTTTTACCAGAGTTCTTAAAGCCGTAATAACGCTGTCTTCAGGTTTGAAGGATAAAACATTTGGGCTCATATAATCTTTTATTTTTACGGAATGCACGTCACTTGCTCCTTATTCTGTACAGACTGGGTCATGGCATGAAGCCGATTTAGACACCGTTGTAAGATACACTATGGAGGATATCTGGGGAAAATCAAGCAAGCGGGTGCTTCATTAGGGTGAGTTTTCGTCCTTGTCGAAGATAGCGACGAAGAGATTCAGCGATATAAGGAGGAGCCTGTTCTATATTCTGAAGCTGAAAGCCAATTTGAGCATAAAAGTCTTTAAGCCACTCAAAAGGAAAGCACCAGCACTCGCGATTTGTCAGGTGTGGTTTTAGTTCGGTAAGTAGCCTGCTTCCTATGCCTTGCCGCTGCTCGGATGGAACCACGACCATGCTGCGTAGAATCAGATATTGATCGCTCTTGACCAGGCGAACAGCCGCAACGATTTTATTGTTTGAGTTGTTATTTCTAAGGATGTAAACCTCGTCTTCTTTACCGACGTGGGAATGGTAGTTCGCTTGTTTATAGAATTGCTTGGCGAGAGGAAAGCGAGGCGGGTCGAGTCGTTCCAG
>NZ_LWFZ01001166.1:0-751 GCF_001635225.1 Oleiphilus sp. HI0086 | reverse complement strand
ATTCATATCACTGATCGTGTGAGCACTTCGGGTGATTGCTTGCAAGGAATTATCAGCGTCTCGAGCTTTTTCCACGCTGTCTTTAGCCATTTCTTGGCCTAAAGCTATTGACTCAGTTGCACCTTCGGTACCCGCCTGTAGCTGCTGAACCAAGTGCTGAATTTCTTCAGTCGATTTCTGTGTCTGACTCGCCAAGGTACGCACTTCATCTGCAACGACGGCAAAGCCGCGACCACTATCTCCTGCACGAGCCGACTCGATGGAGGCATTCAAGGCTAGTAAGTTTGTTTGATCAGCGATGCCTCGAATAAAATCTAACACGGTACTTATGTTGTGCGTATCCTGTTCAACACGCTGTATGGTCTCGGCTGTATGTTCGACACCTTCAGCTAGCTGATCAATCACCGATACCGCAACATTAACAACTTGGGACCCGGATTCGGCCTCGGAGTTCGCTTCTTTCGCTGCTTCCGCTGCCGAATGCGCGTTATCCGTCACATGAGATACTGCCACACTCATCTGTGTAATCGCTGTCGCAACGCGTTCAGATTGGTCTTTCTGTTGATTAATTCTATCTTGAGTATTAATCGTCAAAGAGCTCAATTACTCTGATGCCTCGCTAATATGATCAACCAGCTCAGTTAACTGCTTAATGATTCCTTCGACTTGATCTAGAAATTTATTGAAGGTTAGTACCATGCCATTTATTTCTATCACGGGTGAGCTGGACTCAACACGGAGCCCCATATCT
>NZ_LWFZ01001165.1:0-707 GCF_001635225.1 Oleiphilus sp. HI0086 | reverse complement strand
CAAGGTGATAGCACCCGCATCGCATCACCTTCTTCTCGAACAGAGCAAATTACCAAGGATATGCTTGCAGCCTTGGATTGCCTTGAAACTCAGTTTAACCACTGCAGTGTAATTTCTTTTGGCCTTTGTACAGGTGCCGAGAACGCTCACAAAATTGCTGTAAAGGATGATCGTGTCAAAGGTTTAGTTTGGATAGATGGCTATGGTTACCTAAGTCCAAAGTTTAATCGTGTGAAATTTCTCAAAAAGCTATCTCAGCCCTTCAACCTGATTAAGGCTTTAATTAAGCGGCTGACTAAAACCAAAGCTATGTCTTCAGAATCGAGCGATAATCAAGCAAATAATGTTGATGACTATGTCTGGCGCTTACCGGAAAAAAGTCAATATAAGGCCGACATGGAAGTATTGCATCAACGCGAAGCCAAGTGCCTATATGTCTACAGCGGAGGGGTACAGTCCTACTACAACTATCAGGGACAAATGAAAGATGCTTTTCCTGGCGAGTTCTTCACGCAAATATTTGAAGAAGTCTATTTCCCCAAAGCTGACCATACTTTTTTCATGCTGAACGATAAGCACAGCTTGTTCGACGCGATTAAAAACTGGTTAAGCAGACATTACTAAAGTGAGGCAAGGATGCTTTCGATTAAACCAACAACCACCACCATCGGCCTTTTTTTTGTAATGGTTTTTGCCTCGTACTGGCT
>NZ_LWFZ01001164.1:0-644 GCF_001635225.1 Oleiphilus sp. HI0086 | reverse complement strand
CTTCCATCAAGTAAGCGATACATGGGTTAGAGTTAATAACGATCTCATAGGCTCGCCCCGCCTCTTCAGTTTGCTGATATGTAGAAAGCGCTTGCTGCGCTTTAAGAGGAGCAGAGTCCAGAGCATCAAGGCGTTGAACGCGACTCTGTTGTAATTCATTGCTTTTGCGCTCTAAATCTTCAGGGGCAGCAATTCGGCGAGGGACATCAACTCTAGCCTCATTACTTCGGCTATCAGCATTATCCTGAGGGTTAGGTCTTTCTTGAGAGGGTTTCTTTAAACCTTCAGGTATGACCGGCGCAGCAATTAACGAATTTGATAACTCCATACTGCCCTCCTGTTTAATTAGTCATACTGAAGTTTTATTTAGGGCCTCTCATAATAATACTTCTAAGTAGCTATTAAGGTCGACCCATCCAAAATAAGACGTATATTGTTTCTATTTTAGCCAGAAAAAGCCATTAAGGCTAGTAATACTAAACCGAGCAGTAAACGGTAAATAACAAACGGTGTAAAACCTATGCGCTCTAGAAACTGTAAAAACAAATGAATACAGGCATAAGCGCTCACAAAAGCAACACCAGTCCCAAGCGCCACCAAGAACCAGTCGTCATTCGTTCCCGTTTCTAGCAACTCTTTTGTTT
>NZ_LWFZ01001163.1:0-795 GCF_001635225.1 Oleiphilus sp. HI0086 | reverse complement strand
GCAAGATTCGCTTGTTCATAGGCTTCTTGGACTGCTGAGCTATCGGCATGACCCGTGAGTATTATCTTGATGATATCAGGGAACATGGCATGAACGTCAATCAAGAACTTATCGCCTTTGGTAACAGGCATAATGTAGTCCGAAATGATGGCTACAATCTGTTCACCATCTTTAAAGGGCCTGTACCATCGCGATACGATGCATTGAGCTTCCTTGATTGGTCACTTCCGATGCCTGCGCTTAGTGTTGTTTCTTGTGTATTCTGAGCCGTTTTGGTGATGATGTTAATTACGGCGACAAAAGCATTGGCTCCGTAGAGTGCTGAGCCAGGGCCACGGACAATTTCTACCCGGCTAATGTCATCGACAATAAAGTTGTTGTAAGAGCTTAGTGCACCACCATTTACCAGGTTGTTATTGTTAGCGTGGCCATTGATTAGAAATAATACTTTTTCACTGAAGTCTGTTTTTAGCCCTCTTATCTCGAGGGTAGACCCTCCCATATTAGTTTGGTAAACACCTAAGCCAGGTACGCGCTTTAGTGCGTCCATTAGGTTGCGCGCACCCATTCTTTTTAAGTCAGCAGCGGTAATGACGGTAACACTTGCTCCACTTTTCTTAATATCTTCCAAAGTCTTAGTTGCCGTAGAAACATAAGTCTCTGCCTGTAGCCACTGTATTTCTTCTTGTAATGGCGATACGGATTGAGCAGGGGCTAATGTTTGGGAAAGTGCTGGTGCGCTAGCGGCGGCAAGAATAGCAAAGCTTATGTTTTGAAACTTTGAGCGGCGGATCA
>NZ_LWFZ01001162.1:0-1166 GCF_001635225.1 Oleiphilus sp. HI0086 | reverse complement strand
CGGTTCAAGCATTAAGTGCTCAACCGGACGTGTAAGCAATAGGTGTTTGCGTTGCAATACGCTTTGCATTGCAGTCTTGTCGTCCTTGGATTTAAGGCTAGCAATATTTGCTTGGCACACTTCAGCATAAACCTGGTTCAGGTCGTATTGCTGTGCCTGTTGTTTTAACGCGCCTACAGCCGTTAGATAGGGAACGATAAACTGGGTTGTTGGTTTCGCATGAATATTGTTGCCCATTATCCAGTTGACCAAGCCGTAATGGAATTCAAGGTTGGTGCCTAGATCCTTACCTTCCAGCTTAGTGCGGCGAAGTACTTCAGACATTTGTTCAAAGCTTTCCAGACGATTGTTGCCAACAGTCAGGAGTAGGGCGATATTACTATCGTAAGCACCGGCCAAGTGATAGGACATGAATACATCGGTATCAGGGTTGTGAAGACTAATACCCTGGTCGTCACGAATTTCGCCATCAAGCGAATCTGACCAATGTTCAATCAAACCACCTGCATGGGGTGCCAAAGCTTGGTTAGTTGCATTAAGGCGGGCTTCAACCGAAGCATTATGACGCAATACGCGCTCGGGCTTGGGTAAGCGCTTGCCGTGTGCAGCGAGTAATACCATGGCCTCGACCAATGAGTGCACCGTAAAACTGTCATCAGCGTTGTCGGGGTTGACGAATTTCAGGCTATAACAGAGCTCTGTAACGCGGTGTTCAACCTGAATTCGGGTGTTCATTTCCATAAAGAAGTGTTTGTCGCGGTCAACGATACACTCGAAGGTGGATACGTTGTCCAAGCCTACTGCCTGACCAAATACTTCGGATTCTTTTTCCATCGCCTGAAGGGTTTTGATCTCCTGGCTAAGGATTTTAGATTCGGCTTCACTACCGCGATGCAAAGATTCTGTAAGCGCATGCTGTAAATCTTCGGTCGTAACCGATATTTCCAGCAGCTTTTGCTCATGCATCTGCAAAGAGCAATCACGACCGCCCAAAGCCAGTGCCCATTCACCATTACCGATC
Organism: Oleiphilus sp. HI0086; assembly: GCF_001635225.1. Classification (NCBI taxonomy): domain Bacteria; kingdom Pseudomonadati; phylum Pseudomonadota; class Gammaproteobacteria; order Oceanospirillales; family Oleiphilaceae; genus Oleiphilus; species Oleiphilus sp. HI0086. The sequence continues at coordinate 145 of NZ_LWFZ01001162.1, read as the reverse complement.
ACCTGGATTTCCTGGTGACGGGTGGTTTCGATATTCAACTCGACAAGAATATTCTTGTTGTCGCCTTGGCCTGTCGCTTTTACCTCGTTGAGGATCTCAAGTACTAGAGAAGGTGCTTCATCTGCTGCTTGGCTTAAGCGCTCTT
>NZ_LWFZ01001161.1:0-804 GCF_001635225.1 Oleiphilus sp. HI0086 | reverse complement strand
GGCTGACCCATCCTGCGCAGTTGCCATTACCGAGCCAGATTTTGGTTCTGACGTTGCAGGCATGAAACTAAAAGCTGAAAAAGTTGACGGTGGTTGGGTACTTAACGGCGCGAAAACATGGTGTACTTTTGGCGGTAAAGCTGGCGTTTTGTTAACACTAGCGCGTACTAACCCTGATCCAGGCTTGGGCCACAAAGGCTTAAGCATGTTCCTAGTTGAAAAACCTTCTTTCGACGGCCATGATTTTGAATACGAGCAAGAAGGTGGCGGTAAGCTAAGCGGGAAAGCAATCCCAACAATCGGTTACCGAGGCATGCACTCTTTCGACGTATTCTTCGATAATGTCTTTGTTCCAGACAGCCACTTGTTAGGTGGTGAAGAAGGCCTGGGTAAAGGCTTCTATTACACGATGGCAGGTTTCTCTGGTGGACGTATCCAAACTGCTGCACGTGCAAATGGCCTCATGCAAGCCGCTTATGAGCGTGCGATCAGCTACTCACAAGAACGTAAAGTATTTGGCCAGCCTGTGGGTGAATACCAGCTTACCCTAAGCAAACTATCTCGCATGGCGACCTTGATGACCGCTTCGCGCCAGTTTACCTACGCCGTAGGCCGTTTGATGGATGAAGGCAAAGGCCAGATGGAAGCCAGCCTAGTGAAACTATTTGCTTGTAAGTCTTCTGAGTGGCTAACACGTGAGGCATTGCAGATTCACGGAGGTATGGGCTATGCAGAAGAATCAGCAGTGAGCCGTTACTGGATTGATGCCCGCGTACTCTCTATCTTTGAAGGTGCTGAAGAGAC
>NZ_LWFZ01001160.1:0-463 GCF_001635225.1 Oleiphilus sp. HI0086 | reverse complement strand
ATCGTGTCGGTCAGCAAAGTGCTATCGATGTGGCGGATAAAGTCAGGGCCTATTTGCAGGAAGCTGAGTCTTCATTACCCGAAAGCGTTCAGCTTGATGCTTGGCATGACCGCTCAAAAATCGTTAAAAAGCGTCTGAAAACGCTTTCAGATAATGCCATACAGGGCGGTATATTAGTCCTGCTCTTGCTGACTTTGTTTCTGCGTCCTGCCATTGCTTTTTGGGTCTGCATTGGTATACCGGTTTCCTTTATGGGCGCATTGTTAGTGATGCCATTGTTCGATATTACCATTAACGTGATTAGCCTCTTCGGCTTTATTGTTATTCTGGGGATAGTCGTCGATGACGCCATTGTTACCGGCGAGAATATATACTCTCACCTGCGGCGTTCTGAGTCAGGTTTGGAAGCCGCGATCAATGGCACTAAAGAAGTCGCAGTTCCGGTAACCTTTGGTATTTTAAC
>NZ_LWFZ01001159.1:0-7679 GCF_001635225.1 Oleiphilus sp. HI0086 | reverse complement strand
GAAAAAATCCCCACCATCGTACTCACGGGAAATTACGATGAAGAGAAAAGGGAGAAAATGCTGGAAANGCGAATCGTCGACTACGTTGTAAAAGAAAGCCGCTTCTCTTACGAGTATGTCATAAAGCTGATTAAGCGCCTTGAAAAAAACCAGCATATAAAAATTCTTGTAGCAGACGACTCCAAAATGTCTCGCCGCTACATTCAACAGCAACTTGAGACACACCTTTATCAAGTGCACACCGCAGACGATGGCGACACGGCTTTAGAGGCCCTTGAACAACACCCAGATATTAAACTACTGATTACCGATTACAACATGCCAAGAATGAACGGCTTTGACTTGGTCAAAAACATCCGAAAAGAGGTGAGCAAGAATGAGCTGGTTATAATCGGCTTGTCTGGTGAAGGTGACGGAAAACTAACTGCCAAGTTCATAAAAAATGGCGCAAACGACTTCTTGAACAAACCCTTTAGCCATGAAGAGTTTCATTGCCGCATTTTACACAACATCGAAAACCTTGAGCATTCCCAAACGCTTAAATATCTCGCCTTCCATGACTTTGTTACAGGGCTGCCCAACAAACAGAAGTTCTTTCTTGATGGGAACAAAGAGTTAGAAAAGGCCGTAAGCCAGAGCACCCCAGTATCTGTTGCTCTACTCTCTGTTGACCAAATGCATAACATTCAAGACAAGCACGGCCTGGATGCGCCCGATATCACCATGCGCAATCTAACCACCCTGCTACCAAAGGCATTCAATCGCTTCCAATACGCTCGAATAAACGACTCTGACGTTGCAATACTTATGGCAGGGCTAAGCCTGGAACAAGCAGCAAAGCTTGTAGACGGCTTTAGGGAGCTAGTTGAAGACCATATTGTTATGATAGATGAGTTCAGCTTCAACTTCACTGTTTCAGCAGGAATAACCGAGAACAACAATAACTCTTTAATTGAGCTTTTAAAAAATGCTGACAATCGCCTGTATCTAGCCCGAGAAAATGGTGAAAATCAGGTATGGTTTGAAGACTAAGCAAGTCCTGCAAGATATACTTGCAGCAAAGAGATAGCCCTGACTATACTCTTACAGCACCAACACACCGTGATATTCTGCTTTTGTCACAATAAAAATAAAAACTATCGGGCACAGCAACTGCCTGAAACACAAGAAAGGTAGAACAACAATGAGTAACGCCACACCTTGGTACCATGATTATAGCGACTATATATCTGGCGCTCTTTTCGGGCTGATTACCCTGGATATTTTCATGCTTTTGATTCATGGAATTACTGAGCGCTCTTTATCAGACTACAGCATGGGAACGCTAGCTATCACCATCCCCATAATGCTCGTATGGAGCTTTGAACGACTTTATTCAAAACAAGAGCACTAAAAAACAAAAAAGCCCAACTTAATGTTGGGCTTTTTCATATTACAAAGACTTATCGACCATTAAAGATTGTCGGCATTCTCTGATAAGTATGCAGCAACGCCATCAGGAGAAGCGTTCATACCTTTGTCACCTTTATTCCAACCTGCAGGACAAACCTCGCCATGCTCTTCATGGAATTGAAGCGCGTCAACTAGACGAATCAATTCGTCCATATTACGACCAAGCGGTAAATCGTTAACGATTTGCGAACGAACAGTACCGTTAGTATCAATCAAAAATGCACCACGGAATGCAACACCACCTTCTGACTCAACATCATAAGCCTTACAAATATCGTGGTTCATGTCTGCTGCTAGCGTATAACCTACCTGACCAATACCACCATCATTGATTGGAGTGTTTCTCCAAGCGTTGTGAGTGAAGTGAGAATCGATAGAAACACCAATAACTTCAACGCCACGAGCTTTGAAGTCATCCATTCTGTGATCCAGAGCAATCAACTCAGATGGACAAACAAAAGTAAAATCTAATGGATAAAAGAACACCAAGGCATACTTGCCTTTTGTCGCTTCAGAAAACGTAAATTCATCAACGATAGAACCGTCACCTAGTACTGCAGATACTGTAAAATCAGGAGCTTGCTTACCAACTAAAACACTCATTAGTTATTACCTTCCTTAAAAGTTTTATTCGATAGAGATACAGAACGTATCTCTTAGTGTGGTTAAAACAACGTGCCTATATTACACAGCCAGTAAAAATAATTACACCATTTCTTAGTTACTTTTTCTGAAAAAGTAAGCTTCTAAAAAAGAAAAAGAGGCCGAAGCCCCTTTTCTATTACTACATAGCATCAAATACTAGCTAGACAAAACGCCTTACCAGTGAATACCACGCATGATCGCAGCGAATGCAACCTGCTCTGTTGAAACTTTTGGCTTTTCATTAGCTTGCCCCTTACCTTGAGCCGCAGCTGAATCAGGGAACATCTTATAGCCAGTATTCATTACAATCTCACCAACCTTAGGAGCTAAGGAGTGAAGTACTGCAGCAAAAGTCCCCAAGCGTGTAGCGATACGCTTTGGTCGATGCACAATCGCTTCAGCAATCAAATCTGCCGCATCATCTGGCGACAATGTCGGAACAGAGTCGTAGATCTTAGTTGGGCCAATCATCGGCGTACGCACAAGCGGCATATTAATCGTTGTGAAAGTCACATTACTATCGGAAAATTCTGACGCAGCACAACGTGAGAATGCATCCAAAGCAGCTTTTGATGCAACGTATGCAGAAAAGCGTGGAGCATTAGTTAGTACCCCAATAGAGGAAATATTAACGATATGGCCGCACTTACGTTCTAGCATTGATGGCGCGAACCCCATAATCAAACGCAAAGAACCAAAGTAGTTTAGCTGCATAGTTCGTTCATAATCATGGAAACGGTCAAATGCATGGTTAATCGCACGTCTGATCGAGCGGCCTGCGTTATTAATCAAATAATCAACATGACCATGATCTTTTAGCACGGCTTCAACGAACTCATCACAGTTATTCATGTCCGCGAAGTCGCAACGATAAGCATGCACTTCACCCTTACCTTTTGCTTGTAGCTCAGCCTTAACTTCGTCCAGAGTCTCTTGCGTTCTAGCAGCGATACATACGATTGCCTCAGCATCTACCAATTTATGCGCAGTCGCCAATCCGATACCCGATGTTGCACCCGTGACAACACAAACTTTTCCACCAACAGTACCTTTTAAGGAACGATCTTTATGTAAATCTGGGTCTAGGTTACGCTCCCAAAAATCCCAAATAGCAGGTGCGTAGGATTCTAGACGAGGAACTTCGATTCCTGATCCTTTCAATACACGCTCTGTTTCGCGAGAGTCGAACTTTGTTGGGTAATTGATAAAACCCATTGCCGACTCTGGAACACCAAAATCATTTAAAACCGCACTCGTAATACGCTTAACAGGAGGAAGGTTCTTTAGGCCATTCCTAACCATTGAAGGAATAAAACCAAACATGCGAGAATCAACACGCATTGTCATGGTTGGCGCATGACCAGCTTCGGCAAAAATATTTAGAACCTCACCAACCTTGTGTGGGTCTGGGTCAGTCAAATGGAAACATTTTCCATCTTCACCATCTGCATGGGAAATATGATCAATTGCATCAACAATAAAGTCGACCGGCACAACGTTAATGCGGCCACCTTCAATACCAATAGTAGGCATCCACTTTGGTAAAGTGTTACGAATTTTTTGCAGCATTTTGAAGAAGTAATATGGACCGTCAATCTTGTCGATCTCACCAGTCTTAGAGTGCCCCACAACCATACCAGGACGATAGATTCTGAAAGGAATAGAGCATTCGTCTCGAACAGCCTTTTCCGAGTCATGTTTTGTTTGAAGGTATGGATCGTCAAGGTTCTCGGCCTCTTCGAACATATCCTCTCTAAACGTCCCCTTATAAAGACCAGCTGCTGCGATCGAACTAATATGGTTAAAACAGCCTGCTTGCATTTCTGTCGCGGCAACAATTGCGTTTCTTGTGCCCTGTACATTTACTGCTTTCTGAATTTCAGCACCAGCGTTCAAATCATAGATCGCTGCTAGATGATAAAAGTGCTTAACATTTCCTTTGAGCTCGGCCATTTGAGCATCAGAGATACCCAGGTTATCCTGAGTCAAATCGCCAACGATCGCTACAACGTCATCACCTGACACGTTAAAACGCTCAAGCAATTCCTCATAGCGCTCCATACTGGACTCTTGTGTAAGAAGATATATCTTCTCACCACGCGCGATTAGTTTCTCAACTAAAAAACGACCAATAAAACCGGTTCCACCGGTCAAAAAATAGCTCATTACTTAATACCCCGAAAAGAATAAATTGATTGCGCTTCGCTCAGAATTCGCTTACCAATGGATAACTAGTTAATTCCCTGCATCAGTATCTTAAGTCTGAAATCAAATGCGACCACACCAAAGATAATTGTAGTATAAAGCCAAAAATATGCTGAAATATAATACTAATCGGCCATGTGACCTTATTTTAACTACAGATTACGTAGATACATTACTCTAATATATATAATTATGTTATTAACGTGAACTTGCTTTAACAAAAGCCCCTATCAAGCTGAAATAACACTATACTAGCTCACTAAATTTACTTTGATCATCGAGGAATTTCTGTGTTCGGAATATCAATTTTACGGCCAGTTTATTTGCTTTTCATATTATGCGCTGTAGGTATTATATCTAGTAATGTTAACGCCTCCCTTTCTATAGAAAAAAGCCCTAATGATAGCCGGCACTACGATTACTTAGTACTAGAAAACAAACTTCGAGTCTTGCTGGTTTCCGACCCAAATACCGATAAATCTTCTGCGTCTCTAGACGTTAATATTGGCAGCGCAAGTGACCCTCTTGAATATCCGGGCTTGGCCCACTTTCTTGAACATATGCTCTTCCTTGGCACTGAAAAATTCCCTGAGCCTGATGCTTATCAGAAATATATCACTCAACATGGCGGCTCACACAATGCATATACTTCACCTGAAAATACAAACTATTTCTTTGATATCCGACCCGAATTCCTAGAAGCGGCGCTTGAACGCTTTTCTGAGCAGTTCACTCACCCGCTTTTTAACGCCGAGTATGTCGAGCGTGAAGTTAACGCTGTTCATTCCGAATACACATCCAAAGTCAAGGATGATGGACGACGCTTTTATTCTGTAATAAAAGCAGTATTAGCCGACGATCACCCCTATAGCCGCTTTTCTGTTGGAAACCTTGAAACCCTGAGTGACAAAGGCGAAGAAAAGTTACGCGACACTTTATTAGAGTTTTATCAAAAGAATTACTCTGCGAATCAAATGACTTTGGTAATTTTGGGGAAAGAGCCTCTTTCAACACTTAAAAAGTGGACACTAGCCAAGTTCAGTAACATTCCAAACAGCAACGTCGAGTTTACCGACATATCGCAAGATTTCTTCGCAGAAGATTTCCTACCTGTAAAAGTTGAAGCGCAATCGATAATGGACAAGCGATCAATGATGCTCGCATTCCCCATACCATCATCAAGCCTTCACCAAGACTCAAAGCCTGTATCCTACCTATCAAACCTGATTGGCCATGAGGGTAAAGGCAGCCTATTGTCGGCATTAAAAAATGAAAACCTAGTCGACTCACTATCGGCCGGTGCAGAGTTTGATACTAGAGTCAAAGAACTGTTTGTTATCCGCATGAGCTTGACTCAGTTTGGCTTTGACAACCAGGAACGAATTCTAGAGACCATTCATAGTTATATTGACCTTCTACGTAAAGAAGGCCTGAAAAAGCTTTACTTTGACGAACAAAAAACCATGTTAGATATTGCTTTTAACTATCAAGAGAAAAGTGAACCCATTCATTTCACGAGCAAGCTATCAAGGGCGCTCCAGTTTACTTCAGCAGAAGATATTCTTATCAAGCCCTACTCGCTCAAGCAGTTCGATCACGAGTTATACAAAACATACTTAAGCCATCTTAATCCCAAGAATATGTTTGTTGCGGTTAGCGCTAAAGCAGTTGTTGGAAAACGGTTTACTGACTGGTACGACGCACCCTATAACATTCAAGAACTGGATCAGAACCTTCTGGATAAACTCATCAAACCTAAGCAGGACAATAGGCTAAGCCTGCCAGAAAAAAACATTTTTATTCCGGAAAACATATCAATAGTTAAAACGATGAATACTGAAAAGCCAGAGCTTCTGCTCAAACAACTTGGCTTAGAAGTATGGCATCACACTGACACTAGCTTTGGCACGCCTAAATCAAACTTATTCCTTACCATACGCTCCCCTGAAGCGCTTAAGTCTGCGGCAACGCTAAATATGACAGATCTTTTAGTAAAACTTCTAACTGACTCGCTTAATGAATATAGCTACCCTGCCTATCTTGCAGGCCTTCATTACGAGCTATACAAGCATATGCGTGGTGTAACCATCAAAATCAGCGGGTACAGCGATAGACAGGCCCAACTTCTAAGCAAGTTACTTAACACCGTTAAATATGCAGAGTTTTCTCCCTCTCGTTTCTCTATAATGAAAGAACGCTTGTCTAGAAGCCTATCAAACGCAAAAGATAAGAAGCCATTTCAGCAAGCTATTTCCAAAGCTCAGAACGTAGTTATTGCTCCTTCTTGGAATGAAGAAGAACGTCTGAGCGCACTTAGAGATATAAAACTAGAAGATATTAATCAGTTTCGTGAAGACTTTCTGTCTCAACTAGATATAGCAGTGTTGAGTAGCGGAAACCTATCGCGTGCATCAACACTCAATAATGCACAATTAATTCAAAGCATATTACTTGATAAGGCAACTAAGACCGAGGTCAGCCGCGCCAAAATTCGCCGCATACCACCTAAGACTCCTTGGCTCAACACGCTCGACACCGAGCACAGTGATACCGGCTTTGTTCACTATGTACAAGGAAAAACTACTAGTCACAAAGAACGTGCTAAGTACTTACTACTCACTCAAATACTCTCTAGTGATTACTACAACCAAGTCCGCACTCAAAAACAAATGGGTTACATCGTATTCGCAACCAATTTTGAGTTGCTTGAAGTACCGGCTATAGCGTTCATTGTTCAGTCCCCTAGTAACACAGGCCAAGAGCTTTATAAGGAAACCAAGGCGTTCATTCATACAAGCTTAGAGACAGTTAGGTCAACAAGCAAAGCTGACTTGAACAAGCACAAGAGCTCGGTTGTTGCAAACCTACTAAAGCAAGACAACACCCTTTATTCACGCTCCAATAGGTTTTGGAAAGACATTGATATAAAAAATGTAGACTTCGACACCAAAGAACAATTAGCTAAAGAAGTGAACTCTCTTACCTTAGAAGATATGAGCACTCTAGTTCAGAACATTATTGCTGACGAAAACGGGGTGCTTACTGTTGTCGCAAAATCTAATTCTGAAAACTCTCAGGCAAGAGAACCAGAAAAGACAGAAATTAACAGCGCCGAGGGCATGACGAATCTTTCTACTGAACAATGGCAAGGGTTCAGCAAGTTCTAGAAAAAGCTTATTTAGCTTCAGATAGCCCGCGCTATCTGAAGCTCTTTACTAGGCATATGGAATGATAGACTCACCATAGAACCGGAGATCTTCAAGCACCGACTGAGATTTAGAGTCGATATCCGATTGAGATATTGCATGAATGCGATCGAAGAACCCTTGCCATTGTTCAGTAGAAAGATTCGTCATGCCCTCGGCGCTGTTAATTTC
>NZ_LWFZ01001158.1:0-887 GCF_001635225.1 Oleiphilus sp. HI0086 | reverse complement strand
ATGTTGTAGGCTTTTTGTCATTCTTGGGCTTGGCAACTTTTGCCTACGCGAACTAGTAAGACTCCATTAATATATTTTTTTGTTATACCATACAGGTACCAAAGTAATGAGCGATTTTGACCAATACCACGACGAAGATGATCTAGAATTTGAGAAAAGTAAAAGTCAGGTCAAGCGCGAGATGGAAGCACTCCAGGCTTTAGGCCGAAAACTTACTGAACTAAAGCCAGCTCAGCTAAAAAAAGTGCCAATGAGTGAAGATCTGACTCATGCAATAAAAGAGTCCTACAATATTCGTCAAAATGAGGCGAAAAGGCGGCACCTTCAATTCATTGGTAAGCTAATGCGCGCAGAAGACGCTGAAGCGATTCAGTTCGCAATTGATCAGTTTGACTCCAGCAGTCAACGATATGCTCAAGAGCTTCACCAAATGGAGTCCTGGAGAGACCGTTTGATTAGCGGTGGAAATGATGTGCTTAGTAATTTTATTTCCGACAACCCTGATACAGACGTACAACACCTGAGAGCGCTCGTTCGCAACGCTAAGAAAGATCACGACCAGCAAAAGAATACTGGCGCGGGTAAAAAGCTGTTTCAATATATTCGAACGATTACTCAAGATATTGAGTAAAGCCAGCTAACTTGAAAATAGCGGCATCGCTGCGCGAATTTTATTCAAGCCTTTAAAATCCAAATTCGCACTACAAATACCAGCTCCTTTGCCGAGCTGGTTTAATATGTTTCCCCAAGGGTCGATGATCATACTCTGTCCCCAAGTTTTACGCCCACGGCTATGCTCTCCACCCTGATTTGCAGCAATAACAAAGCACTGGTTTTCAATAGCTCGCGCACGCAACAATAACTCCCAATGAGCTTGACCGGTTTTT
>NZ_LWFZ01001157.1:0-731 GCF_001635225.1 Oleiphilus sp. HI0086 | reverse complement strand
GAATAACAATAAACGAAGGACTTCCTTGACGAACGATCAATGCCGGAACAGCTCTATCTGAAGGAAGACTCTCTACCACCTTTTGAAATTCTTTTACCGACGTGAATTTCTGGTTATTGAGTCGAGTGATGATATCACCCTGTTTAATCCCTGCTTCACGTGCTGCACCCGACTCTACCTGGATAACATGAACACCGCCATCCAAATTCAAATCATCCAAGGTCTCATGATCAAGTTCTCGCACTTTAATGCCAATACGGTTCGTCTTCTCTACCTGAGGTTTATTTTGTAAAGCGCTCGCACTTTCGTCAGTCGGAAGCTCACCAATCTCGACACTCACTGATTTCTCATCTCCATCACGAACAACTTTTAGTTTGGCCTTGTCACCAACCTTTGTTCGCCCTACCAGCTGCGGTAGTTCAGATGAGAAATCAATCTCTTCTCCTTCATACTCGATAATTACATCACCAGTTTGAATACCTGCTTGGTCTGCAGGCGAGTCCTCAACCACCTGAGCAACTAAAGCACCGTAAGGACGATCCAAACCAAAGGAGTCAGCAAGATCTTTGTTAACTTCCTGGATCAAGACCCCTAACCAACCACGCGCGACATAACCTTGGCCTTTGAGCTGAGCTACGACCTCCATTGCGACATCAATTGGAATCGCAAAAGAAACGCCCATAAAGCCACCTGAACGAGTATAAATTTGAGAATTAATACCAACAACTTCA
>NZ_LWFZ01001156.1:0-839 GCF_001635225.1 Oleiphilus sp. HI0086 | reverse complement strand
CTTTACGCGACATTCGTTAGCTACCGGACTCTCAGCAACTTGATTCTCGATATAGATTGCCAAGTCTTGAGCGATTAGACTGTCATGACTACCTAGAAGCCAATACATTGGAGTTGATATATTTTCCAGGCACTGTCTTAAGTCCAAGCTTTTCAGTAAACCTAAACCAAACTCTAAACTAGATTTTGGCGGCAGCGACTCCACTGTATAAACTAAATGCAGGAACTTTTTGTCCAAGTGTCGGTACTGACTTCCCGATAACAGTAAAAAGGAAAAACGACGAACCAGCTGCGACCACTCTTCAGCCTCAACCAAGCCCTGCAACGAATCAAAGTCTTCAGTTGTGACGCCATAGGGCCAACCATCCTGATTAACGAAACATGGGGTCGATTGAAGAAGAGCCACGCCTTCAACAAATCCCTTACGTAACTTTTCAGAACTATAGTTAGACAAATAGTTAAGAGCCAGCTGACCACCAAGAGACCAAGCTGCAACAAGCGTTCCTGGCTGAACACAGTCGTCAATAGCTCGACTACATTCATCCAAGGATGTCAGACCAGCAAGACTCAAGACATCAATAGAATATCCGTCAAAACCTTCTGCAAAAAAGTCTTCCCACATCGAGGTCGGCGCTGACCAGCCATTCACTAACACAATATGTTGCACAGTTTGCTTAGACATCTGGTGTCACAATACCTAAATCTATCGCCATACTGAGGGCATCGAGCAGTTGCTCAACGTGGGCTAGATCATGATCAGCACTAAAGGTCACACGTAAGCGCGAGGTATTAGCAGGAACAGTAGGAGGACGAATAGCGGTTACCAGTATGCCCTGACTA
>NZ_LWFZ01001155.1:0-714 GCF_001635225.1 Oleiphilus sp. HI0086 | reverse complement strand
GTCGGTAGAACTCGCTCCAAGGTTCAATTGAAGTGATGAGTAGTAAACATAATCAGGTGATTCCTTATGGAAGTTAGACGCTTTTTTTCAGCGACCATGCAAGAAGTTTTAAAAATGGTTCGAGAAGAACTTGGCCCCGATGCGGTTATCTTATCCAACTCAAAAGTTGACGGTGGTGTCGAAATTGTTGCTGCGCTCGACTATGAGGAAGATGTCTCACCTGAAACCATCGAAAGTCAATTGATAGAGCGTGGCGAGCCTAGCCCTTCCNAACTTGCTCGTATGCATGCAGAAAAACACCTGAAACTGCAAAAAGAGCTAGATAGTGCGCGTAGAAAGATAGAAGAGGTTAAGGCTAAGCGTAAAGAGCGGCCTGATGCTCTTGCGCAAGAGAACGATTCAGAGGCAGTGTCTGAACCAGAGGCAAGCTCTTCGGCAATGGAGCGCAAGGCTGCGTCACATGATGCTAAACAAAATGGTACTCCGTGGGGCGAATTATCGGATATGCGTGCAGAGATATTAGAGATTAAAAAACTAATGTCCGGGCAGGCTTACAAGCAAGTGCAGAATGAAAAAGAACGTGAGCAATCGGCTACGCTCAGCAAAATCGAACGTAAACTCGAATCCCTTTGTATTGCCGGGGATCTTAAAAAACGGCTAATGGCAATGGTTGATTTAGGTATGGACTACAGTCAGGCATGGTCTCGTGTTTCA
>NZ_LWFZ01001154.1:0-746 GCF_001635225.1 Oleiphilus sp. HI0086 | reverse complement strand
GGTATAACTTGTGCGATCGCAAGTGCGGATCCAAATGATGATTGGCGCTGGCACATGTATGACACTGTTAAAGGGTCAGACTATATCGGTGATCAGGACGCAATTGAATATATGTGTTCAGTTGGCCCTCAGGCTGTATTTGAATTGGATCATATGGGTTTGCCTTTCTCGCGAACTGAAGCAGGTCGTATCTACCAGCGCCCGTTTGGTGGCCAGTCTAAAGGGCCGGATAATCCGACTCAGGCTGCACGTACTTGTGCTGCTGCTGACCGTACAGGTCACGCACTATTGCACGCACTATACCAGGGCAACTTGAAGGGCGGCACTACCTTTCTTAATGAATGGTATGCAGTCGATTTGGTGAAAAACCAAAAAGGTGCAGTGGTTGGTGTCATTGCTATCTGTATTGAAACAGGTGAGCGTGTATACGTTAAGGCTAAGGCAACTGTTATGGCGACGGGTGGTGCTGGTCGTATTTATCAGTCGACTACTAACGCTTTGATTAATACTGGTGACGGTATGGGGATGGCGCTTCGCGCTGGCTTCCCAGCGCAGGATATGGAAATGTGGCAGTTCCACCCAACAGGTATCGCTGGAGCGGGTACACTGGTAACAGAAGGTTGTCGTGGTGAAGGTGGTTACCTGATCAATGGCGAAGGCGAACGTTTCATGGAACGTTACGCACCTAACGCTAAAGATCTTGCTGGTCGTGACGTTGTTGCGCGTTCAATGGTTATGGAAATACT
>NZ_LWFZ01001153.1:0-719 GCF_001635225.1 Oleiphilus sp. HI0086 | reverse complement strand
TACCGCAGAACTTACCGTTGGGTGATTGTCAGACTGAACAATCATATCGCCACGACTGATATCGATTTCATCATTCAAGGTAAGCGTAACCGCTTGACCTGCGAAACCTTCATCCAGTGAACCTTCAAAGGTCACGACTTCTTTTACGGTACTGCTTTTACCCGAAGGAAGTGCAGTAATTTTATCGCCAGGCTTAACGATACCCGAAGCAATCGTTCCACAGAAACCACGGAAGTTAAGGTTAGGGCGGTTAACGTATTGTACTGGTAGGCGGAAGTCTTCCAGATTCTTGTCTTTAGCTATTTCGACTGACTCAAGCATCTCCATTAGAGGCTTGCCTTTGTACCAAGGTGTCTTGTCGCTATTGCTGATTGTGTTAACACCTTTCAGTGCAGAAAGTGGTGCAAACTGGATATCGCCCAAATCTAACTGGTCAGAGAATGAAAGGTAATCGCTCTTGATTTCATTAAAGCGCTCTTCGCTGTAGTCAACCAGATCCATCTTATTGATGGCAACGATGACGTGCTTAATACCCAGTAAAGAAGCAATAAATGAGTGACGTTTGGTTTGCGTTAATACACCGTGACGTGCATCGATCAGGATGATTGCCAGGTCAGCAGTTGACGCACCAGTTGCCATGTTACGAGTATATTGCTCGTGTCCGGGAGTGTCGGCGATGATGAACTTGCGTTTAGCAGTTGAGAAATAACGATAAGCAA
>NZ_LWFZ01001152.1:0-1174 GCF_001635225.1 Oleiphilus sp. HI0086 | reverse complement strand
GACCAAGAATTTGACCTAACTGACCAACTACACGCATTGCGTCCGGAGATGCAACAACTACGTCAAAATCCATGTTTCCAGCTTTAACTTCAGCAGCCAACTCGTCCATACCAACGATATCAGCACCAGCTTCTTTAGCTTTCTCTGCATTTTCACCTTGAGTAAACACAGCAACACGAACTGTTTTGCCAGTTCCATTTGGTAGTACTGTAGAACCTCGAACAGCCTGGTCAGATTTACGCGCATCAACACCTAGGTTGATAGCAACATCTACCGACTCAGTAAACTTAACACCGTTTGAAAGCTCAGCAAGCAAAGCTACCGCTTCTTCTACCGTGTACGCTTTTTCTGCTTGAACTTTTTCCTGCACCAACTTTTGGCGCTTTGTTAATTTTGCCATTAGTTAACACCCTCAGTATTAAGTCCCATGCTACGCGCTGTACCAGCAATAATTCTTACTGCAGCATCCATATCACCTGCATTTAAGTCAGGGTCTTTAGTTTTAGCAATTTCTTCTAACTGAGCGCGAGTAACAGTTCCAACCTTCTCAGTATTAGGACGACCGCTACCACTAGTGATACCAGCAGCTTTCTTCAACAGAATAGATGCAGGTGGGGTCTTCATGACAAAAGTAAAACTCTTGTCACTATATACAGAAATTACAACAGGAACTGGCAGACCTGGTTCAACACCTTGAGTCTGAGCGTTAAACGCTTTACAGAATTCCATGATGTTAACACCGTGCTGACCTAGTGCAGGACCAACCGGCGGACTTGGATTCGCTTTACCAGCGGCTACCTGAAGCTTGATATAAGCATCAACTTTCTTTGCCATTTTTTACTCCTTCGGGTTCAAACGCTTCAATAGCTCCCCGTATAGACAGAAAAAGCCCACTTTGCAGTTCGCAAAGTGAGCAGATAAAATCTTACTTGCTTAGTCTTTTTCTACTTGCCCAAACTCTAGTTCGACAGGGGTAGAGCGACCAAAAATCAGAACCGCTACTTTAACGCGGCTCTTCTCGTAATCTACTTCCTCAACAACACCATTAAAGTCTGCAAACGGCCCATCGATAACCCGAACCACTTCACCAGCTTCAAACAAGGTCTTAGGACGAGGTTTCTCTGCACCCGTCTCTATCTTCTGAAGAATCGTATCAGCTTCACGATCAGTAATT
>NZ_LWFZ01001151.1:0-920 GCF_001635225.1 Oleiphilus sp. HI0086 | reverse complement strand
TACGGCTTTCGCAATTGTATTTTCCTATTCTGTTCGCTTCTTAGCTGTCTCTTCAGGGTCCGTAGAGTCCAGCCTATCTAAAGTAACACCAAGCATGGACATGGCATCGCGCTCACTTGGCCATAATTATTTATCGACACTATTTAAAGTACACCTGCCCATTATCAAGCGGGGTGCTCTTACCGGCATGCTTGTCGTGTTTGTAGACTGTTTGAAAGAATTGCCTGCTACACTAATTTTACGGCCTTTTAATTTTGAAACACTGGCTACACAGGTTTACCAATTTGCTTCCGATGAGTTACTTGAGCAAAGCGCCTTGAGCGCACTAATCATCGTTGCAGTGGGTATTCTGCCAGTTATATTGTTAGACAAGAGTATTAGCCAAAAGTCCTAAGATACGAAGCAATTAGCAACCCAAACATTCATCGACTTAAGAGAAGTAAATAAGCAATATGAGCATCATCTGGATTTTAGTTGCCTTCATATTTGGCTTCATTGCGAAACAAATCACACTCCCACCCTTAGTTGGTTATCTAATTGCTGGCTTCTTGCTCCATGCAAGTGGCGTTACGCCAGAACCGACACTCGAGATGCTTGCAGACCTTGGCATTACGCTAATGCTGTTTACCATCGGGCTTAAAATTGATTTCAGACAGCTTATGAGGCCACAATTATGGTCCGGAACCTTTATTCATATGAGTGGGTGGATGATACTCCTACTTCCTTTGATAATTCTTTGCACAACTACCCTCAGCCACAGCTTATTTGATCTCAGTTTGTCGCAAAGCGCCATTATCGCTTTTGCTTTTAGTTTCAGTAGCACTGTTTGCGTCATTAAGATTTTGGAAGACAATGCGGAATTAAAATCCAAACACGGTGACCTCGCTGTCGGCGTACTAATCTGGCAAGATATTGCGGCT
>NZ_LWFZ01001150.1:0-1195 GCF_001635225.1 Oleiphilus sp. HI0086 | reverse complement strand
ACTGCCGACCTCTACCATGTCAAGGTAGCGCTCTAACCAACTGAGCTATAGTCCTATTTCAAGCATCGCAAGGAGAGCGACTTGAATAAGGCGCGTAATTTATCAAACAATTCAGCGCCTTGCAATGAGAATATTAGAAAAATATTCTTACGAATCTAGATTGCACTTTATATCTAGAAATCTAAGCCTGTACTTAAGTAAACACCGCTAAAATCAACATCAACTTCGATATCAGCACTGCCTATATCATCAATCTTGATTGCCATAGTGCGATAGCCTAGCTCAACAAATGCTAAGCTAATATTTTGACGAATACGGGCACGGGCATCATAAATACCATTACCAGAATACGAAATACCCGATAACTCGGCGCCAAATGCCATACCAGTAAAAGGAAGCTCTACTTCAGCTTTTGCATAGGGCAGCGGTAGAAAGTTATCAATAGTAGAGGTCGAGCTTTCTGTATCACCCTCAACATTAAGCTGACCGTCAAAAACCTTAATATCTAAACCAACATCAACCGAAACCCAGTTATCGAGAATTTCATAGTAAGCAATTACATCATAGTGAGTCAGGTCAAGATTTGTTGTTACTGGTCCGTCCACATCATCAAAGGTATCATCTATATTGCCTGATTCAGTTTGATCAAGGGAAGTCAGTCGAACCTTTAAATTGGGAATCAGTGGCACCGGATGCTCAAATGAAGCCGCGAGTTCGAAGAAACTATCATCTTCGAAACCTAGATCTTTTTCAAAATCAACTGTTGCGCCACCGGCAGAGGCATCACCCCCAACACCGGCATACCAATAACTTGCTTCAACAGTACCGCCTATAAAATCGGCTTGAGCCGTGGCGCTTGCAGCCAAAACGAAAGGAGCGAGGAGTTTTGTAACTTTTTTCATAGATACTTACCTTATTGAATTCTCTTAAGAATAAAACTATTAGCGTAAGTATAGAGGGAGTTTTTGATTTTGCTTGCTTGATTCGTTGCAGCTTAGATTAAAAAGCTGCAACGAAGTCACAAAATTTAGTCAAATGAAATACCTAAACGCTGACCTACCTCTTCGTAAGTTTCGATCACGCTACCAAGACCTTGCCTAAACCTGTCTTTATCCATCTTCTTACGAGTTTCTTTATCCCAAATACGACAGCCGTCCGGGCTAAATTCATCACCAAGAACAATTCTACCTTCAGA
>NZ_LWFZ01001149.1:0-693 GCF_001635225.1 Oleiphilus sp. HI0086 | reverse complement strand
CCAAGGTGGTAACCATGATTTCTTTGCAAATGAGTTGTCGCAGTACGTTGACAAGGAAGTGAACGAAACTTTGGGTACCACAGCCTTGTTCTCACTAGTTTCGACTAAGCCAACCACGCTTTCTGTAGAGAAGATGGCGAAGGTTCGCGCAGATGGCACCAAAGAAAGCAGCGTTGTTACGCCGACGCAGGTTTACTTTGTTCCGCGCCCAGAAGTGAAGGGCTTGTTCTCAAGTGCTTCTCATGACTTCCGTGACGACTTGGAAAGCTTACCAGAAGGTACGCCTATCTATGACGTCTACGCAACGAGCGAGAAAATTCGCACTTCTATCTTCCCGTATTTTCATAAGAAGTATGCGAAATCTCGTCGTGATAGTGCTAAGAAAGTTGGTACGATTCGCCTAAGTTCTGAGTTTATCAGCTCGGCCTTTGGTGACGGTGGTGTTTTCTTCAACCACCAGCGTGTAGAGGATCAATAAGTAAGGATTTCAACTTAGCCTAACCCTTGTATTTATCAATCTGTACTTTGGTAAATAACATATTGGCTGTTCTAGAGCAGGAGGATCAGTCAAAATGAAGGGAGTTGTGCCCCGGAGTCTTTCGAGACTTCGGGGCTTTTTTTATACTTCTAGTCTGAGAAGCCCTACTGAAGGAGGGGAGTGCTTGGTTGGTCTGACGCTGTCACCTACCACTT
>NZ_LWFZ01001148.1:0-22509 GCF_001635225.1 Oleiphilus sp. HI0086 | reverse complement strand
ACTCATCTTCTCCTGCACCTTCGGCCGCAGTACGCACAATAAAGCCCGAGCCTGCCTCTTCGTTATCTACCTGACAATTCAAAACAAGCTGCTTTAAGCGCTCGCGCTCTACTTCATCTTCGATACGTTGAGATATACCTATATGTGAAACACTTGGGATATAAACCAAGTAACGGCTAGCAATTGACAGCTGAGTGGTTAAACGGGCACCTTTCGTACCAATGGGATCCTTGATGACTTGAACAACAAGCTCTTGACCTTCGCGCAACAATAATGCGATATCTGCATTATTCTCACTTTCGCCAGTTTCACCGACTTGTGGGTTAGAGGTGATATCAGAAACGTGTATAAATGCGGCGCGCTCAAGACCAATATCAACAAATGCAGCCTCCATTCCAGGAAGCACACGGACTACTTTTCCTTTGTAGATATTACCAACGAAGCCACGACAACTTGAACGCTCGATATACACTTCTTGCAGCATTCCGTTTTCTACAAGCGCTACACGAGTTTCAACCGGCGTAACGTTAATTAAAAGCTCTTCACTCATAGCACTACCTGAAACTTTCCTGTCAAAATAATAAGATTAGCAGCTATTGAAACGAAGCGGCATATCAAAGCGTTTTTTTATTATCGCAATGCAAAAACAAGACGGTCGGTGAAAATTAATACAAAAGGCCAAACTAAGGCGCTTGATAGTGCAGCTCCCAGATAAGACATATTATTATCGACAGCGCCAAGCGCTCCTCTGATAGTCATCACAATCATCAACAAAATTCCGATAATAAAAAATATTACCAAGGACTGCTGTAGTACCGGAAACATTTTTAAGCGTTGATGCATCGTCAAAACCAAATAAGAGACGATACAGCAAGCAATTATATGAATACCGAGATAAGTACCTGACAGCACATCCATGATTGCGCCCACAATAAAAGCAGAAAACAGACCAATACGTTCGGGGTGCCTCAATAACCAGTATATCAAAGTCAATACCATCCACTCAGGACGAAAGGCAAGTAGCATTTGCGGCATTGCTAACAATTCCAATACGGCAGCTGCGGCGAAAGACAATGCAACGGCCACCCAACTTACTCTCGACTGAGTCATTCGTTTACCTCGTCAGACGCATGCTGCTTAGTACTAGATTGTTCTTTATTCTCATCGATGACGGTACTATCGTTTTGCCCCTCTTTAAACACCAAAAGCAAGAGACGACTTCTATTCAACTGTGCTTCAGGCCTGGCGCGAACCTCTGCAAAGGAGCGTCCATCATGGTGCGATATCTGGCTAATCCTTGCCACTGGATAGCCTTCCGGGAAGCGCCCCCCTAGACCAGAACTTACCAAAAGATCACCCACCTCAATATCAGAGGTATCTGGAACATTTCCTAGCTCAAGATAGTCGAGCGCCCCAACACCATAAGCAATCGCCCTAACACCATTTCTATTTACTTGGACAGGAACCGCATGACGACTATCAGAGATAAGTAGGACCCGGCTGGTAAATTCATTTACTTCAACCACTTGCCCCATCAATCCCTGTGAATCAAGAACGGCCTGACCGAGATAAACCCTGTCTTGACTGCCCTTGTTAAGCAAGATGTATTGATTGTCAGAATCAGGGCTAACACCGATCATTTCGGTAACAACGACACCATCGTCAACAATGCGAGAAGCATTCAGTAGCTCACGCAAGCGATTTAACTCAGCCGTTACTGATGCGAGTTTTTGAGCTTTGCGCTCAAGCACCAACATGCGGGATTCCATTAAATCGATTTTTTCTTGGAGATCGGAACGGCTCGTAAAGCTTTCACTCAAGCCTTCACTAATAGAAACCGGTAAATCACTCAACCAGTGAACCGGTGTTAACGCAGAGCTTATTACTCCACGAACAGGGTCTAGATAGCTAAATCTAACATCAATGAATATCAATAAGAGTGATACGACTGATGCTAGAATTAACCTGTATACGAGATAAGGGCCTTGAACAAAAATTGTTTTATCAGAAGCGCCAAGTTTCATTACTCAATGTTACCCAGCTTTTTATTCAATTGGATATAAGCCATCCGAGCTATTATCGATCAATTCGATTGCTTTACCACCACCACGAGCAACGCAGGTAAGCGGGTCTTCTGCGACAATAACAGGAAGGCCTGTTTCTTCACTTAAAAGTCGATCAAGACCTCGGAGCAATGATCCGCCACCTGTCAGGACAATACCACGCTCGGCAATATCTGATGCAAGCTCTGGAGGTGACTGCTCTAAAGCCCCTTTCACTGCCTGTACAATCGCAGATAATGACTCTTGTAGCGCTTCGAGGATTTCTTCACTGTTCAAGGTAAAGCCACGAGGCACACCTTCTGCCAGATTGCGACCACGTACATCGATCTCTCGAAGTTCAAGACCTTCGTATGCACAACCGACTTCCTGTTTAATCTTCTCTGCAGTGGTATCACCAATTAGGCTGCCGTAGTTACGACGAACATAAGTAACAATTGCTTCATCAAAGCGGTCACCACCAACTTTTACTGAGTCAGCATAAACAATGCCGTTTAGAGAAATGATGGCAATTTCAGTCGTACCACCACCAATATCAACGACCATAGAGCCACTTGCTTCTTCAACGGGTAAACCGGCACCAATCGCAGCAGCCATTGGTTCTTCAATCAAATAAACTTCACGGGCACCTGCACCTAGAGCAGACTCGCGTATGGCCTTTTGCTCAACTTTAGTTGAACGACTCGGTACACAAACCAAAACACGCGGGCTAGGTGTTATAAAGCTGTTTTCGTGAACTTTGTGAATAAAGTGCTGCAACATCTTTTCAGTCACAACGAAGTCTGCAATAACTCCATCCTTCAATGGGCGAATTGCTGTGATATTACCAGGAGTACGACCAAGCATACGCTTTGCTTCAGCACCAACCGCTGCAACTGTTTTTTGCGCTCCGTTGCTACGAATAGCGACTACAGAAGGTTCATCCAGAACAATGCCTCGTTCCCTAACATAAATAAGCGTATTAGCTGTCCCTAGGTCAATAGATAAATCGCTGGAAAATAAGCCTCGGATCTTTTTAAACATGGTGTGAGATCAACCTAAACAATTCGTAGAAAATAATCGAGCAACTTTAACAACGGTACCTATATAGAGCAAGACGGAATTGAAAAATGAACGATAATTAAAGCTAATTTACCCCATTTCTGAACATATATTAAACAATACGATTTAATTAACCCCTCTTATTTGTCTGGCCGGAATTATTCCTGATATTATGGCGGCAATTTTTTAATTACCTAACACCTAATCTGTGGCTTCGAATTGATGCTCCAGAAAAGACAACGCTTGAGGATTAACATGTCCATCGATCCAGAAGACATCAATAAAATTGCTCACCTGGCTCGGCTTCATATCGAAGACGATAAAGTTGAGAAAATCAGTAACGATATAACAAATATTCTGTCATTGGTTGATCAGCTACAAAATGCCAATACTGAAGACATTCCACCAATGGCTCACCCAATGGATGCTGTACAGGTTCTACGTCCAGATGTTGTCACTGAAAGCGATAAAAGAGAAAAGCTCCAAACTGTCGCCCCCAACACTGAAGACGGTTTATTTCTTGTGCCAAAGGTTATTGAGTAAGGTGAACGTCCACCTATCCATTAGCAACATCACATTATTATCGATAGCACAACATTCACTCTATTCGAAAGCTAACTAAACATGCTAAACAAAACTGTAAAACAATTATCAACAGGGCTTGCTAGCGGCGAGTTTTCAAGCCTCGAGCTCAGCCAATACTTTCTAGACAGAATCAAGAAGCTTGACGGCCAATATAATAGTTTCATTACCGTTACCGAAGAACAAGCGCTTGCACAGGCGAAAGCAGCCGATGAGATTATCGCAAGCGGCAAGGCAACACCCTGGACAGGTATTCCCTTTGCACATAAGGACATCTTCTGCACCGAAGGCGTGTTAACTACCTGCGCCTCAAAAATGCTAGATAACTTTATTCCGCCTTATGACGCCACCATCGTCAGCAATTTTAAAAATGCGGGCGCAGTTTGTTTAGGTAAAACAAACATGGATGAATTCGCGATGGGCTCATCTAACGAGACAAGTTATTTTGGCAAAGTTATCAACCCTTGGAGCCAAGAAGAGCAACTTGTACCCGGTGGTTCATCTGGCGGTTCAGCAGCTGCCGTTGCCGCTCGACTTGTGCCAATAGCAACCGCAACCGATACCGGCGGCTCTATTCGCCAGCCTGCTTCTCTTTGCGGCTTAACCGGATTAAAACCAACCTACGGCCGTGTTTCACGCTACGGAATGATTGCCTTCGCATCAAGTCTTGACCAAGCTGGCCCGATGGCTCTCACTGCAGAAGATGCGGCAATGATGCTGAACGTGCTTGCAGGACATGACGCCAAGGACTCAACCAGCCTAGACCGCGAAGTACCAGACTACACAGCGAACTTGAATAACTCACTTGAAGGCCTCCGAATTGGTCTACCAAAAGAGTTTTTCAACGAGCACTTAAGCGCTGAATTGCAGGATGTATTGCAAACCGCTATTAAGGAGCTGGAAAAGCTGGGAGCGACGTTTAAAGAAGTGTCGCTACCACATTCTGACCTGTCAGTACCGGCCTACTACGTGATTGCGCCAGCAGAATGTTCTGCAAACTTGTCACGCTTTGACGGCGTTCGCTTTGGGCACCGTTGTGACGACCCGAAAGATCTGATGGACATGTATCAGCGCACCCGCTCTGAAGGCTTCGGCGATGAAGTTAAACGACGTATTCTAATAGGTGCTTACGCCCTATCCGCCGGCTACTACGATGCCTATTACAGAAAAGCACAGCAGGTTCGCCGTTTAATTAAGAATGACTTCGTCAGCGCCTTTGAAGAAGTTGATTTGATCTTAGGCCCAACCTCTCCGTCGGAAGCATTTGGCTTTAATTCCAAAGGTGATGACCCTGTAAAAATGTATCTTGAAGATATCTTTACTATTTCAACCAACCTCGCCGGGCTGCCTGGCATGTCACTTCCAGCAGGCTTATTAAATGGTCTGCCTATTGGCATGCAACTTATTGGTAACTACTTCGACGAACAACGTATGCTTAACGTCGCGCATCAGTTCCAACAAGTTACCGATTGGCACACCTTAGCACCACAGAACATTTAAGCCTGGAGAAACACTATGCAATGGGAAACAGTAATCGGGCTTGAAGTTCACGTCCAGCTCGCCACCAAAACGAAAATATTTTCCGGCTCTTCTACTGCCTATGGCGCAGAGCCAAACACTCAGGCAAACGAAGTTGACCTAGCCTTGCCTGGCACCTTGCCTGTACCAAATGAGCAAGCCTTTCGTTACGCCGTTATGTTCGGCTTGGCTATCGACGCAGAAATCGGTAAACGCTCGGTTTTCGAACGTAAAAACTATTTTTACCCAGACTTGCCCAAGGGTTACCAGACCACGCAGCTAGACCTGCCGATCGTTGGCCCTGGTGTTGTTGAAATTGAACTAGAGGACGGCAGCAAGAAGTCTGTTCGTATCCATCACGCTCACCTTGAAGAAGATGCCGGTAAATCGCTTCATGAAGATTACCATGGCATGTCAGGCATAGATCTGAACCGCGCGGGAACACCGCTTATTGAAATCGTGTCAGAGCCTGATATCAGCAATAGTGAAGAAGCAGTCGCCTTTGCCAAAAAACTACACTCAATTGTTACCTCTCTTGGCATCTGTGACGGTGAAATGTCACAAGGCTCAATGCGCTTTGACGTCAATATCTCGGTACGCCCCAAAGGTCAGGAAGAGCTTGGTACACGAACCGAAACCAAGAACCTTAACTCCTTCCGCTTCATGGAAAAGGCGATCGCCCTTGAGGTTGAGCGTCAGATAGATATTCTTGAAGATGGCGGCAGCATCACGCAAGAGACCCGCTTATACGATGGAGAGAAAGATATCTCCCGCTCCATGCGTAGCAAAGAAGAAGCAAACGATTACCGCTACTTCCCATGCCCTGACCTGCTTCCTGTCGAATTGTCTGACGAGTTTATTGATCAGATTAAAACTGAGATGCCAGAGCTTCCTGATGCACGAAAGGCAAGGTTCTGCGCCGAATACGGCTTATCAAGTTACGATGCAGGCTTGATCTCAGCACAGGCAGACCTTTCTCATTATTTCGAGACAGCCAGTAGCATTTCAGGTGACGCTAAGCTTTCTGCCAACTGGACAATGGGAGAGCTAAGCGCGCGACTCAACAGCGACAGCATCTCCTTAAAAGATTCTCCTATCAGTGCAGAGCAACTTGGGCAACTGGTGCTTAGAGTTAAAGACAACACTTTGTCGTCTTCAGGTGCAAAGAAAGTATTCAATACACTTTGGGAAAAATCTGGTGATGATGTTGACGCAATTATTGAATCACAAGGTCTAAAGCAGGTATCTGATACCGGTGCGCTAGAAGCATTGGTTGACGAAGTACTCGCTGGCATGGCTGATCAGATTGCACAGTATAAAGAGGCCGATGACAAAAAGCGTAAAAAGCTTATGGGCGGATTTATGGGGCCTTTAATGAAAGCCTCTAAAGGACAAGGAAACCCTAAACTGTTCAATCAGATTCTTGCCAAGAAACTTAATAGCTAGCTTTAATTTTTGACCTGAATAACAGTAGAAGTGAGAGTGCACCGCTCTCACTTTTTTATACTTTCGATACGAATCGCCAAGGTTAATTGTCAACAGTTTTTATTTTAAGACTGATACCGACTGATTAGTAATCAGGCTCATGAAACTTTCATAAAAATGCAGTATGATGCGCGAAATTTATGAAACCTTTCATTTTTATCGAAGAATAGGATATTCAATGACTATCAAAAATGCTTTCTACGCACAGTCAGGTGGCGTAACTGCCGTAATCAACGCTTCAGCTTGTGGCGTAATCGAAACAGCTCGCCAATTCCCAGACAAAATTGGTAAGGTTTACGCTGGACGTAACGGCATCATTGGAGCACTCCGTGAAGAGTTGATCGACACCAGTCTGGAAAGCATCGAAGATATCGCCGCACTAAAGCACACTCCAAGCGGTGCATTTGGTTCTTGCCGCTACAAACTGAAAAACCTTGATGAGAACAAGCGTGAATATGAACGTCTGATCGAAGTATTCAAAGCTCATGATATTGGGTACTTCTTCTATAATGGCGGCGGCGACTCTCAAGATACAGCTTATAAGGTTTCTCAACTAAGTGAAAAAATGGGTTACCCGATTACTTGTATCGGTGTGCCAAAAACCGTAGATAACGACCTTCCGTTCACTGATTGCTGCCCGGGCTTTGGTTCGGTTGCAAAATACGTCGCTATTTCTACTAAAGAAGCGGCAATGGACATCGCTTCTATGTGCGAGTCCTCAACTAAAGTATTTATTCTTGAGGTCATGGGCCGTCACGCAGGTTGGATCGCCGCAGCTGGTGGTTTGGCCGGCACCGAAGCGCACGAAGCACCACACGTTATTCTATTTCCAGAAATAGCCTTTGATAAACAGAAGTTTTTAGCACGTGTAGATGAAGCAGTAAAAAATTACGGTTACTGCGTTGTCGTGGCATCTGAAGGCGCTCAGTACGAAGATGGCCGCTTTGTAGCAGACGCAGGCGCAGTTGATGCGTTTGGTCATACCCAACTAGGTGGCGTCGCACCAACGCTTGCTAATATGGTTAAAGATGAATTTGGTTATAAATACCACTGGGCAGTTGCCGACTACCTTCAACGCGCAGCACGCCATATTTCCTCTTCAACGGATGTTGAGCAGGCCTATGCCATGGGCAAAGCAGCTGTTGATTTCGCTGTAAATGGTAAGAATGCAGTCATGCCAATTATCGTTCGCGAACAAGCCGCTCCATACAAGTGGTCTATCGGTGAAGCACCGCTTAGCCAGGTTGCTAACCAAGAAAAGAAAATGCCTATTCACTATATTTCAGATGATGGTTTCGGAATTACTGCTGAGTGTCGTGAATACCTAACTCCACTTGTTCAAGGCGAAGACTACCCGCCTTACGATGAGAACGGTATGCCGCGCTACGTTAAGCTTCAGAACAAGCTTATTGAAAAGAAGACAGGAAGTGAGTTCGAAGTTTAAAGCTTCGCAACACGCTTATCTAACTCAGAGACTCCGCCTACCCAAAGTTATGTAGGCGGCCCGTCTCGGGGCGCAGAACGGACATGCCGTTAGTTTCAGCCCTACGTATGCAGAGGGTTTCATCCTTCGCTAATGAATAGCCCCATAAAAACCTTGCCGCCAACAATCCTGGGCATCCAGGCCCATATGGATTAGCAAGCCTATCCCTATCCACCGAGTTGCTGGAAACAAAGCCATCAGAGCATAAACCGGAATCATAAATTCTTTATGTAGAGGGTGGAAACCAATACTGCATCGACCTGGGTCATAAATCGGTACCGCAAGTAAGTGATCAAGATCGACTAACATTGTCGCAACCAAAAGCAGATATATTTTTACCGTGAACTTAGAATCTCGTGTTTTGGCAAAGACTGCTGTTGCTACTAACAACGGTACGAGAAAGTGTAATGCGATATGAAGAATGATTTTCTCCCGATTATGTTTATACTGAACTTATCAAAAGCGCGGATGTTAAAGCATAGATATCGCTTTCGCGCTCCCAGCTAACTCCTGAAGGCTTTACCAATCAATGAACGAACAGTTTCCTGTATTAGAAGTTTCAAATCAAGAAAGCACAGCAATCGTTATTATCAATAGCGAACACTACGAAAACTGGGTAGCAAAGCAAGCCGAAAATATTAAGACCTGGTTGAACGCAAATAACTATGAGGGGAAAGGTGGAATCCTCATCCCGGATAGTGACGGCAGCGCACTGCAATGCATTTATGGAATGAGCCCTAAGAGTGACTACTTCATTGCTGGCGATCTAGCGCTACAAATTCCTGCGGCGCGCTACTC
Source organism: Oleiphilus sp. HI0086 (assembly GCF_001635225.1). Classification (NCBI taxonomy): domain Bacteria; kingdom Pseudomonadati; phylum Pseudomonadota; class Gammaproteobacteria; order Oceanospirillales; family Oleiphilaceae; genus Oleiphilus; species Oleiphilus sp. HI0086. The sequence goes on along the minus strand of NZ_LWFZ01001148.1, from coordinate 13,542 downwards.
GCTGGATTGCAGTCAGTGCAGCGAGCTATTTGAAGACCAAACTGAGTTTGAAACTCAGTTCGCAATCACCTGGGCCCTCTCTTGTTACCGGTACACTGAATATAAAAAGAATGATAAGAGCCTGCCAACACTTTCTGTATCTTCAGAAGCAATACTCAACAAAGCACAGGCATTTTCTTCTTCAGTGTCATTAGTAAGAGATCTGATCAACACCCCAGCCAGTGACTTAATGCCTGAAGATATGGGTACCGTAGCTGAGCAGCTCGCAGAGCAATACGGTGCTAAGCTCGAACAGTTTGTTGGCGACCAACTACTTGAGCACAACTACCCTACCATTCATGCCGTTGGCAGAGCCAGTGTACATGAACCAAGGCTCATTGATCTTACTTGGGGTGACGAAGATGCCCCAAAAATAACACTGGTTGGCAAAGGAGTTTGCTTTGACAGCGGAGGCCTGGACCTCAAGCCCAGTAATGCTATGCGCCTTATGAAAAAAGACATGGGCGGCGCGGCGCACGTACTTGGGCTAGCAAAATTAATTATGGACCAAGCTCTTCCAATCAGATTACGTGTACTAATACCCGCAGTAGAGAATGCCGTATCTTCGAATGCTTTTCGTCCAGGTGATGTAATCACCACACGACAAGGAATTACTGTCGAAATTGACAACACTGACGCTGAAGGCCGCTTAGTCTTATGTGACGCATTGACCGAAGCAGATAGCGAAAACCCGGACATGATATTCGACTTTGCAACACTAACCGGCGCCTGCCGAGTTGCATTAGGAACAGAGTTACCCGGTTTTTTTTGCAATGACGAACAACTTGCATCTTCGTTGCAGGAGTGTGGAAAGAGCAGCCAAGACCTTGTGTGGCAACTCCCCCTACACAGCCCTTACCAGGACATGCTAAAAAGCGATATTGCTGACACCCTTAATAGCGCAGCCACGGGTTTTGGCGGCGCTATTACAGCAGCGCTTTACTTACAATTATTCGTGTCTGATGACACTCCATGGGTTCATTTTGATGTAATGGCCTGGAATAATCGAAAGCTTCCTGGGCGACCAACTGGCGGCGAAGCATTTGGTATTCGTGCAGTCTTCGACCTACTAGAGCAACGTTTCAACAAATAAAACAAATTAGCTATGTTACACATTCACCCTAACTATAAACTTATGAGAAGCCCAGTATGGCGAAGAAGCTAAAAAACGAAGCTCAACTCCTTAAAGAAGCAATTCGCATCGGCACCTTATATGCCGAAAAACGTGGCGTCGCAAAATTCGAAGCTGATGACTCTCAAGACGACAAAATCGAGTACATTTACCGCTTACTAGTACACGACAAGCAGCTTCAACCTCTTGCTAAGGATGATCTGACCTTGGTGAAAATGAAGCACAAAATTGTTATGTGGCTGTATAAGCAGTTACCCGAGGGACATCCGCTTAAATAATTTACTTTGAGCCATTGCTTTAGGCAATGGCTCAGACTATCTTATGCACTATTCACCTTCACGCCTGCCGTAGACAAACGTAAAAGCGAATCTACACTCAGCACGATGATCGTGTTGAACTCTTTTCAGTTGTAGATTCAACCATTAATTTCCAATGATTCAATCCAAGACACTGTAATGAGTTCGCCCAATAGCGTACACTTGTACTCAAACTTTAATTACTTGCACTGAGAGTCTAATGATTCGTTTTATTCGTTATTCCTTATTATCTATTCACTTTGTCATCAGTTGCGCTCTCGGCCTTCTTTACGGAATTATTCGCCCCTTTCACCCGACTAACAGCCGCTGGTGCGCACAGACATTTGCGTTTTTCGGCCTGCCTATTATTGGTATTAAGCCAAAATTGGTTAACGCCCATAATTATCCAAGCGATCGTCCTTTTATCGTGGTAGCCAATCACCAAAGCAACTGGGACTTATTTGTAACTGGATATTCCGTGCCGCCACGCACAGTCAGCTTGGGTAAAAAAAGCCTTAAATGGATTCCATTTTTTGGCCAGCTTTACTGGCTAGCTGGCAACGTGTTAGTTGACCGAGGTAACCCTAAAAAAGCGATGGAAGCAATGGAGATTACCAAAACAGCCCTCACTGAAAAGAAAACCAATATTTGGTTTTTTGCAGAAGGCACACGTAATCGTGGCAAGAACATGCTTCCATTTAAAAAAGGCGCATTTGTAACGGCCATCAACGCAGGCGTTCCTATTGTTCCCGTATGTACAAGCCCTTACTTAAAAGGTTTTAGTCTCAACAACCGCACGAATGGTCAGGCGATTATCGAAATACTTCCACCCATTGAAACAAAAGACCTTAGTAAAGACGACCTTGAAGAGCTAATGCTCAGTTGTCGGCTTGACATGATGGAAACTATCAGCCGCCTAGAGGATGAGTGCGGTAAATAGAGCGACACATCGCGACGCCCAAACTAGCCAGAACCTTTCGCTTCTGGCTAGCCGTCTCTATAAACCTTGCCTAGAATTCCCTTCCCCAAATTGATTTACGTCTAGAATCGTCTAATTAGCCCCCATACGCACATATTAAGCCTTAGAGACACTGGTCAAAACGAGATAAAGTTGTTTATCATCAACTATCCAAAAACAACAATGATTTGAAGCACTATGCTCAAGCCTCTACCCATAATCATGCCAGGCTTACGCTTTGTATTAGTAATCGCTTGCACGCTACTCGCTACCAATGCGCATAGTGAGCCACAACTGATTAAGCCCTATGATTTAAGCTCGTCATGGACTGGCTATCTGGCATTAAGCGTCTTCTGTCTCGCTTATGTTTTTGTCGTACTTGAAGAAAAAATACACCTGCGAAAGTCCAAACCAGTTCTTCTAGCCGCCTCTCTGATATGGATTATTATTGCTTTTGCGTACCACCGCTCTGGTGATAGCGAATTAATTGAGCCTGCAATCCGGCATAACTTCCTTGAATATAGTGAGCTATTTTTCTTCTTACTTGTCGCCATGACCTATATTAATGCCATGGTAGAGAGAGGGTTGTTTGATGATTTACGTTACTGGCTAATATCAAAAGGTTTTAGTTATCGCCAACTTTTCTGGTTCACAGGTTTCCTGGCGTTCGTAATTTCACCGATCGCAGACAATCTAACTACCGCACTTATACTTTGCGCCGTCGTTATCGCTGTCGCAAATGGTAAGTCTAACTTCGTCTCGGTCAGCTGCGTTAACATTGTTGTCGCAGCAAATGCCGGTGGCGCATTCAGCCCCTTCGGCGACATCACCACGCTAATGGTCTGGCAAAAAGGTATTATCGAATTCAGCGATTTTTTTGCACTCTTTCTCCCCTCCTTGGTCAACTTTTTAGTTCCCGCAAGCATCATGCACTTTGCAATCCATAAAGGCACACCCGATGACCCTGAAGGAAATGCTCGCCCGGTTAAGTTTGGTGGAGTTCCTATAGCTATTTTATTTATCCTAACTATTGCGACGGCTGTCACCTTTCATAGCGTCTTACACATCCCACCGGTATTTGGCATGCTCACAGGCCTTGCCTACCTTAAATTCTACGGTTACTTCCTCAACCAAAAGTCCAAATCCTGGAACCACGGCTCTGAGTACCCTCCCGGCGCGAACCAAGACCCTTATGACTTTGATGTATTCTCTAAAATCGCCCATGCTGAGTGGGACACGCTATTCTTTTTTTATGGCGTCATAATGGCTGTTGGAGGCCTGGGATTCCTTGGCTACCTTGGAATTAGCTCTGAGTATATCTACGGTGAATTTGGCGCAACAAACGCTAATATCATGGTGGGTGTCTTATCTGCTTTAATTGACAATATCCCGGTGATGTACGCCATTCTAACAATGAACCCTGACATGCCACACGTACAGTGGCTATTGGTCACACTGACCGCCGGTGTTGGCGGCAGCCTGTTATCAATCGGTTCGGCCGCAGGTGTCGCTCTAATGGGCCAGGCTCGGGGAAAGTATACCTTCTTCAGCCATTTAAGATGGACGCCAGTCATCGCGCTCGGCTACGCTGCCAGCATCTGGGTACACCTATTAATCAACAGCTAATGCTATAAGAATTTTTTATAGACTTGCTAATGCCACCACTCTACACCTATAAAACTCCCCCCTTCAATAAACTGACATACATCAAACTCCAGAGTACACCTGTAAGTTTATATTGACAAACAACACCCCCTTCTATAACGTCTATATCTAAGAGTACAACTGTTCTCCTAAATTACTACCACTCTCGAGGAAAATTATGGACACACTCAGCCAGAAACGACCATTCAATGATGTTGCGTCTTTAAAGCAACTGCCTCGGAAAGTAGCAGATCTTTTCAAGAGCACTGCTGGACTAAACAAACCAGCGAGCGAAGTTATTGATGAACGCTCCCCTACCATTAATGCACGCATTAGCCGGATAGTCAAAGAGACACACGATACCAAAAGTTATTACTTCAAAACTAAACAGTCTTTAAATCATCACAGCGCTGGCTCTCATATTAATATAAAGTTCGACAATAAAGGCGAAACCGTTGAAAGAACATACACCTTGTCTTCACAGCCAGAGCTAGGCTTTGATCATGCACAACAAAACGAGTACGCCATTACGGTTAAGTGCATAGAAAAAGGATTAGCTTCAAACTGGCTATTCTCACAGCTTAAAGTTGGAGACGAAATCAATGTCAGTAAGGCGCAGGGACAATTTGTATTACCCTACCACCCTCCAGGAAAGATTCTTTTTCTCTCTGCAGGAAGCGGCATAACTCCCGTCATGTCAATGCTTCGCTACCTGTCAAAAACAGGTAACCGCAGTGATATTGTGTTTATAAATTACGCTAAGTCAGCCAAAGATCTTATTTTTAAAAAAGAGATTGAAGAGTTAACAAGCAGTCGCTCAAATATTAATAGTCAGTTTGTGCTAGAAACTGGCTCACGCGGAAAGAAAAGCGGCCTAATAAATAGTTCACAACTTCAATCACTCGTTCCTGACTTATCAAGTCGCGACATCTACATGTGTGGCCCCCAAGGTTTTATGAAGGCATCTATGGAAATATTTGAGCAGCTAAGCATAGCCCCTTCAAAAATCCATCTAGAGAACTTCACTTCAGACCTGGCTGATGCCAGTACATTAGGCTACTCGAGCGAGCTTCAATTCGACTCCTTAGATGCATCAGTCGTATCAAGCCCAGCAAGAACAATATTGCAGGAAGCTGAAGCGGCCGGTTTGAAGCCTAAATCAGCATGCCGCACCGGAATCTGCCGAACCTGCCGCTGCAAGAAAGTTTCAGGCACTACCGTCAATCTAGCAACCGGGGAAGAGTCGACAAAAGATAATGACTACATCCTTCCCTGCATATCCGTTGCGAAAACAGCAACTCACATCGAGTTATAGGACAGTTTTATGAGCAATCAAAGCAAGGTTCAAGAAAGTACAAAAAAAACACTGGTCGATATTAAAACAGCGTTTAAAAGTAGCGATAAGCCAGATTTAAGCCCTCAGCAAATCAATGACTTCCAAAAAGAACTGGACGAGTTACGCTACTCTATCGAGTCAAAGCTAGGAAAAGAAGATATCGACTATTTTCAACAAATTGTCGACATACAGCGTTATTTGGAAATATCAGGTCGCCTATTGATTCATTTTAGTATCGAACCGGTTAGCTGGGCCCTGGGTGTCGCCAGCTTGAGCGCAGCACATATTCTCGAAAATATGGAGATAGGCCACAACGTTATTCACGGTCAATATGATTTCATGGGCGATGAAACGTATAACTCTGACTATGAGTGGACGATGACTGGCACCGCTAAAAACTGGAAACGAGCACATAACCATCACCACCACGCATATACCAACGTAATAGGTAAAGATACCGATTACGGCTTTGGTCTATACCGTTTTTCTGAAGATATTGAATGGAAACCGATTCACTTGCTACAGGTTCCATTCAATGTCGCCAATGCATTGGCATTTGAGTTTTCGGTAAGCCTGTATGATCTTCAGCTTACTCAGTACTTGCTACCAAAATGGTTACGTCAGGCAGAACACGATGACCTACTGCCTCTTCCGGAAGTATTTCAGGAACTTAAAGAATTTGTCGCCAAAGCAAGCAAGAAAGGCCTCAAGGAGTATGTCTTCTACCCCGCACTTGCCGGGCCACTAGCACCAAAGGTTCTTGCCGGAAATGTAAGCGCCCAAGTAATTAGAAACGTGTGGGCTTTTGCTGTTATTTACTGCGGTCATCTACCTGATGGCAATTTCACCTTCACTGAAAAGGAAATGGAGGCAGAGACAAAGGGACAGTGGTATCTACGCCAAATTCTTGGTTCCAGCAATTTTGAAGGGGGCCTTTTAACTCACATTATGAGTGGGCATTTGAGTCACCAGATAGAGCACCATCTCTACCCAGACCTGCCAGCGTGGCGTTATCGAGAGCTTGGCCCAAAAGTCCAGAATATCTGCGAGCGCTATGGCGTTCCTTATGCTAAAGGGAAAATGGTGCCAATGTTAGGTACCGTTGCCAGGCGCTTGGTAGAACACTCTCTTCCCGAAAAGGTAAGCGAAAAAATTACTGAAAAAGTACCTGGTTTGGCCTCTATTAAAAACAAGTTTGCTAGTTTGTTAAACACTGCCAAACCAGGAACTGCCGAGATACAGGTTATTTCACCTAAAACAAAGTCATCCAAGAGTAAGCTGAGCGCTGCGTAAGATCTGTTTAATTTTTCTATAAAGTTCTGTAAAGTGCCCGGCGAAACAGCTATATAAATGACCGGGCATTTAACTATGGGATACTCTGCAACTCGCCTTGATCGCCTAGTAAGCAAAAAACTTTCGATTAGCAAAAGAGAAGTTCAAACTCTCATTGCGCAAAGAAGAGTCCTAGTTAATGATGTTCCTGCTTCATTCGCCAGTTTACCGATTAAACAATTCACTCGCGTCACGGTTGATAAAACAGATATACAGAATAATCATGCACTTTACCTAATGCTCAATAAGCCTAAGGGCGTTGTATGCGCAACCAAGGATAAGCAACACAAAACTGTGATTGACTTACTTCCTTACGATTTTAAGGATCAATTGCATATAGCCGGTCGTCTTGATTTAAACTCTACCGGCCTTGTATTGCTTACAAATGACGGAGAATGGTCAAGACAACTAAGCGATGCTAATTGCGGAGTACTTAAAAGATATCGTGTTCGACTGGCCAAGCCTATAAGCCATGAATATATAAAAGCCTTTGCTGAAGGCATGCACTTCGCTTACGAAAACATTCATACTCGCCCTGTCGAACTTAAGATTCTTTCTGAGTTTGAAGCAGAACTAAGCCTACAAGAAGGCCGGTACCATCAAATAAAACGTATGTTTGGACGCTTTCGAAACCAGGTCCTAGCGCTTCATCGTTATGCAATTGGTGATTATCAACTACCTCCATCCATCCTTCCTGGCCAATCGAAACAAATCTTATCGATTATGCCTTTCGATCATGCTAACTAAGTGCTACCCGCTGCAACCATTTTACTTATCGTGGTACACTTGCCTCGATTTTACTAGGTGAAGCAAATTTAGCTGCTGCCACACTATACAAATCGACGTTCCAATCGGGCGGCTTTAATAATTTTACGAGTGAAAGGGTCACACTTGATAATCTTTAGGTATTTAGCGCGACAAGTATTCGTCTCAATGCTGTCAGTAACATTTATTCTGCTGTTGGTATTTATGAGTGGCCGCTTTATACGCTACCTGGATAAAGTTGCATCAGGACGGCTTTCAGCTGATGTTTTGTTTCCCGTTATGGCCTATCGCCTACCGGAGTTTCTACAAGTCATTTTACCTCTAGGGTTCTATATTGGTATTTTGCTCGCTTATGGGCGCATGTACCTTGAAAGCGAAATGACCGTTTTGCACTCCTGCGGCATGAGCCGAAACCGTCTACTGAAAATGTCTCTTAGCCTCTCTGTACTTATCGCAATTTTCGTCGGTACAACCAGCCTATACGCAACACCATGGGGTTTTCAGAAAGCAAAAGACTTGTTAACCGAGAGCGCAAATCTATCAGAGTTTGAATTATTATTTGCAGGACGCTTTCAAGAGCAGCGTTCCCAAGGAAGAGTCACCTATGTAGAGTCTATTAGCGACGATAAAAAAACGCTATTTGGTGTATATATTGCGGAAACCGAGAGGCAGTCACAAACTTACGCTGAATATGGCGTAATGAATACCAATGAAACAACAGGTGAAAAGTTTCTACTACTCCACAATGGCACGCGCTATCTTGGTAGCCCTGGAGAGAATGCATTTAAAGTCATGCAGTTTGATATGCTGGGTGTAAGAATTGATGACCAAACAGTGAAAGAAGCGAAATCTTATAAGATAGCTGCTCGGCCGACCAGTCAGTTGTTGAGCGCCCAAGACAACGCTTCAGCGGCCGAACTTCAGTGGCGGCTTTCACTCCCCTTCCTAGCACCTATCGTTTGCTTGCTAGCGGTTGCCTTCAGCAAGGTTAACCCCAGACAGGGTCGCTTTGTCCACCTATTCCCAGCAATGCTAATCTATGTAGCCTATCTCGGGTTATTGATGACAGCGCGCAGTAAAGTTGAAAAAGGCGATCTACCACCGGCTATCGGAATGTGGGCTGTTCATGCTTTATTCTTCGTTATTTCACTCTTAATGCTGTATCGGGAAAACATAGTTAACCTGCTCAAATCAAAACGATCTTCTGTACCTGAATAAGCCAAGATACCTAAACGATCGTACATCTCTAACATTGCGAACATAACTAAGCATTCGACATTTACATTCTCGCGTTTAGCATTACACTTAATTGATCAGTTCAGAAAAATTTCTGAACTAATTCATTGCCAGTTGCCAACAGATCTCAGGAGTACAGCGTGCTTTTACGTACCAGTGTCATAATTCTAGCCTTTTTCATTGCAGCCTGTTCGGGGCCTACTCGAAAGCCACAAGAACAAGCCATTTTCCAGACCCTGGTTGAAGATGTCACCTTTAGAAAGCTTGCTGATCACTGCACAAACCTAAGTAAGCGCTCAGAACAGCAAGTTTGGCGTGCTAAAAAGGAGTGGTGGGAAAGAAACGGCGTTGTCGTTGAAGCCGCTGATTACGGTTTTTCTTACAACCTAATCAAACTAACCGGCGACCGTCAGGAAACCGGAGCTAGATACGCAATGGGTCTAAATTTCGACATTGTTCAAGCCGCAGAAAAGCAAGCTAAACAAGTAATCGAAAATGGTCTAGAAGAAAGTGGCTGCATTGAGTTAATGACCTCCTATCGAGATGGTGAACGTGACCTTAGCGAGAACAATGAGCGCTACGGATTGCTCCTCAAATTAATGCAAGACAAAAAGACACGCGGTCAGGACTTAGAGCTGGAACAGGCAAAAATCGTCAATAAGACCGGTGTCTCCTTCTCTAGAAGTAGCATGAATGCACGCAGGCTGGCGCATCGTACCATCTGCCCTGGAGCTGAAATTACGACACTCAAATCGAACTGGCCCTTAGAAATATTCGAAGCCGTTTGCGCTGATGACTCTTACGTATTGATTGAGTGTAAGTGGGGTAACTGCACATCAAGGTAAAACTAAGTCTTTACGGTACTGCAATCTACCCTGCAGTACCCTTTTCCTAACGCCCCCTGACATTGGTTAGCGCTTTTTTCGATAAATAAGGCACACCCATAGCCATACGCCCGCTGTATAAATTTGACTCGCCAAAGAGCTTGCTTTTATCGTTACTATTCAGGGAAATCTAATAGTACGTTCTGCCTGACGCTTAATATTGACCGCAACGAGTTTTTGATATGATAGTCACTATGACTATCTAAAAATCAATAATGGAATATCTAAACATTTTTAGAAAACAAAGCTGTCGACATTTTCGTGACATTTATACCACCTTAAAAGTTAGTACAGGTTTTGTACACAAGCTCAATATGAACACTCATATAGAAATAACACTAAACAGCTTAGTAAGACGCACAAAACATACGGATCAATTAAAAGCTCTATTGAAAAAGAATGGAGGAAAACTCACTAGAAAAGGTCGATCACGTAATTAGAAGCTAGAGCTGTCTTATCAAGATAAGAAAACGGTTGTCAACGAACTATACAACTCAGATGAGCCAAGCTGGCTATGGATTGCCAAGTTGCTCGCGCAACAAGAAAAGACGCACTCACATGAACAGTTAGTCACCATTGCGCGCCAAGCACCGGCGATTACAGTTAATCAGCTCGTTGCTGAAACTAATTGCAGTCTTGCAGAAGCGCGTAAAGCGCTTGACGAACTTGAATGGCTTTAAGCCGATAAGCTATTTGGCCAATATTTAAGATCAAATCTCAGCTAGATCGCCCTTCTCTTCTAACCAGGCTTTACGATCTGCGGCACGTTTTTTACCCAATAACATATCCATGTTCTCGTTGGTGAGGTCATGATCATCAATGGTAAGTTGCACTAGGCGGCGAGTGTCACGGGCCATTGTTGTTTCACGCAGCTGAAGCGGGTTCATTTCACCTAGCCCTTTGAAGCGCTGGACGTTTATTTTTCCCCTTTTCTTTTCCGCTTCGATACGGTCAAGAATACCCTTTCGTTCAGCTTCGTCTAACGCGTAATAAACCTCTTTACCGATATCAATTCGATATAATGGTGGCATCGCAACGAACACGTGACCACGTTCGACCAAAGTTCTAAAGTGTTTAACAAACAAAGCGCAAAGTAAGGTTGCGATATGAAGACCATCTGAATCAGCATCTGCCAAGATACAAACTTTACCGTAACGTAGGCCTTCTAAGTCCTCTGAATTTGGATCGACCCCCAAGGCTACTGCGATATCATGCACTTCTTGTGAGGCTAAAATCTGACCAGAGTCTACTTCCCATGTGTTTAGGATCTTACCTCTGAGCGGCATAATCGCTTGATATTCACGGTCACGCGCCTGTTTGGCTGAGCCACCAGCCGAGTCACCCTCTACTAGAAACAACTCGGAGTTCATAGTCTCTACACCAGAGCAATCAGCAAGCTTACCAGGCAATGCCGGGCCGGAGGTCACTTTCTTACGAACAACTTTCTTCGCTGCTTTTAGGCGCTTCTGAGCATTACTGATACACAGCTCTGCTAACTTTTCAGCATCATCAGTATGCTGATTAAGCCACAAACTGAAGGAGTCTTTGACGACACCGGAAATAAAGGCGGCAGCTTCACGCGAAGATAGGCGCTCTTTAGTCTGTCCGGAAAATTGAGGGTCTTGAAGCTTGGCTGATAGAACAAAACAGCTCTTGTCCCATATATCTTCAGAGCTCAGTTTGATACCACGCGGAAGGAGGTTTCTGAACTCACAAAACTCTCTCATCGCTTCCAAGCAGCCGGTACGAAAGCCGTTAACATGCGTTCCACCTTGAGCAGTAGGTATCAAGTTAACGTAGCTCTCCTGAGTTATCTCACCACCTTCAACTAACCATTGTATGGCCCAGTCTACAGCTTCGGTATTACCGGCCATTGATCCACTAAAAGGGGCTGAGGGGCAAGTTTCTAGACCGTTAGTTGCCGACAATAGGTAGTCTTTTAAGCCATCCTGGAAGTGCCATTCGTCTTTTTCATCGGTCTGTTTATTAGTAAAAGTAACTGCCAGACCAGGACACAATACGGCCTTGGCACGAAGAATGTGGCGTAAACGACTAACTGAGAACTTCACCGTATCAAAGTATTGTGCATCAGGCCAAAAGCGTAACTCCGTTCCCGTATTACGCTTACCCACCGAATCAATCACATGTAAGTCTTCAGTTTTAAAACCGTCAGCAAAGGCTATCTTATGTAGCTTTCCATCGCGCTTGATCAAAATTTCAAGCTTGGTAGTCAAAGCGTTTACAACCGATACACCAACGCCGTGTAGACCGCCCGAGAAGTTGTAGTTTTCATTGGAGAACTTACCGCCAGCATGTAGCTTACTTAAGATTAGTTCTACCCCTGGTACACCTTCTTCAGAGTGAATATCTACGGGCATCCCGCGCCCGTTATCGGCAACTGACAAAGAACCATCTTCATACAATACAACATCAATTTTACTGGCGTGACCCGCAAGCGCTTCATCGACACTGTTATCGATTACTTCCTGAGCAAGGTGATTGGGCCGAGTGGTTTCAGTATACATCCCCGGTCTTTTCTTAACCGGGTCCAAACCACTTAGTACTTCGATTGAGTCGGCGTTATATTGCTTCGGAGATGAGTTATTGTCTGCCATATACTTCTTATGCTGCTATTAATGAGGAGGGATTTTATTTAGTGAAGCTTAACCGAGAATAGAGAGGCTGCCAATACCTAGTCTTCACTTAAGTCTAAGGGGTAGTGACTCGCACCAATCTCAAGCACATCGAGAGCCTCGATATTTGATTCAAAGAACTGAACACTAAAGTCAATGCCACTGATCACTTCCCGATTTGCGTTTAAGGTCTCGAACGAGTAGTAATTCGGATAGATTCCTTTTGCTTCTCCATCGTCAAATGAGCGCTCATCGCCATCATTATTGGTACTTGCTCTAACAAAATACTCGCCGACCGGGATATTCTCAAAGCGATAGCTGTATACACCGTCAGACAAAGATCCTGCCACGGTAGATGTAGCAAAAATAGGTTCTTCTGGCAAAGCGTTCAAAACCTCATCTAAGGCAATAAGCGATATATAAAGATTACCGACCGATTCGTTACCAGAAATAGTATTCGATGCGATTACATCAAGCGATGCAGTTTGCACCGCACCATCATTTATTTGATATTCTATGATCAAACTACCTTTCTTAAAGGTGTTTACTGGAATCGCTGCACTATTAATTTCTACCGTATAGATCCCTAAACCATTGGAATCTGTATCATCCTGACGAACATCTAACCAACTGGCGTCAGCTTCACTTGGTGTAATACCGGAGACAATAACGCTACCATTGCCTGGGTTAGACAAATATAGCTTTGCATTGACAGCATCATTAAAGAAAGAGAACGATTGCGGAAAGTAATACAAGGAGTCAGGTATATCGTTGCTTCCAGATGCCCATGCAACGGCTTTATGCGCATTAATTAGGCCATTGCCGAAACTGGATGAACCACCAATCAAGTCAGTGATGAGGCCGTTCTCTAATGCGTAGCTAAAACTTGAAGCATTGAGATCAGGATCTACCGACTTCATTAGCGCAGCCACACCTGAAACATGGGGGGCGGCCATTGAGGTTCCTAGGTACTCACTATATCCCGCCCCAGAGACAGTACTGATAATACCTTGCTGACCTTCAATCGTAGATTGCTCGTTGGAAGAGCCGCCGGGCGCTGCCACATCAATGTATGTTCCGTAGTTAGAAAAACCGGATAAGGCTAACTCTGACGTCACCGAACTCACTGCCGTCACACCGTCAAATGCAGCCGGATAAAACTTTTCGCTACTCGACTCATTCCCCGCTGCAGCAATTACGATANTGCCTTTAGCAATAACTGCATCGATTGCGGTCTTCAAGGTATCAGAGAAGCCTTCGCCACCGAGAGAAAGATTGATCACATCG
>NZ_LWFZ01001147.1:0-909 GCF_001635225.1 Oleiphilus sp. HI0086 | reverse complement strand
GCGACAACGTCAGTTCCGATAAGGATATCGATGCCACCTTTCTTTAGGCGGTCTACTGTTTTCTCTCGGGCCGCTTGTGCTATATCGCCGTTTAGAGCCGCCGCCGAATAACCGCGAGCGTTAAGTTTTGACGCAAGCTCTTCGGTGGCAATTTTAGTACGTACGAAAATAATGACACCATCGTAGGTTTCCATCTCCAAAACGCGAGTCAAAGCTTCTAGCTTATCGATGCCGGAGGTCATCATATAACGCTGGTTGATGGTTTTTGCCGTCGCTGTTTTATCAGCGATTTTAATGATCTCTGGGTCTGTGAGGTGGTTCTGGGCTACTTTCTTAATCTCGCGAGGCATGGTCGCAGAGAATAGGGCGATTTGCCGATCCTCGGGTGTGTGTTCCAATACCCATTCAACATCATCAATAAAGCCCATGCGTAGCATTTCATCTGCTTCATCAAGTACTAAGGTTTTTAGGGTGTTGAGTTTCAGCGTCCCGCGTCGCATGTGATCCATGACGCGTCCCGGAGTGCCAACCACCACTTGTGCGCCGCGCTTGAGCTGGCGTAACTGGTTGCTATAGCTTTGGCCGCCGTAAATAGGAAGAACATGGAAGTTCTTCATGTGTTTCGCATAACTTTGACATGCTTCAGCAACCTGAATCGCTAGCTCGCGTGTAGGGGCTAACACCAATACTTGCGTTTCAGACTTGTTTGCGTCGATATTTGCAAGTAAAGGGAGGGCAAATGCTGCAGTCTTTCCGGTGCCGGTTTGAGCTTGACCCAAAATGTCTTTGCCGCTAAGAAGTGTGGGTATTGCTTGAGCTTGGATTGGAGAAGGGGTTTCGTATCCAAGTTCCTTTACGGCTTTTAAGATATTTTCGGGGAGACCAAGTTGCTCAAATTGAGGCGTGGAG
>NZ_LWFZ01001146.1:0-683 GCF_001635225.1 Oleiphilus sp. HI0086 | reverse complement strand
ACGATCATAGCTATCGAGCACCACCTGACTTTGAGTAACTTTATCAATCGTAAGTTTCTTGCTATCGAGTTTGTACTTTTCCCTTAAGTTATTAATACGATTCAAAGCATCAATTTTTACATTAGGCGAGTTAGCGTTTTCAAATAATTTTATGTAGCGCTTTAAGATGTAATTAATTGAGACCTTGGGTAAAGGTTTATCTTGGTAGACGATAAAGCTCGGTTTGATATCACCAATGGTTTCGAGATCACTTTTCAACTCAAAAATAAATGGGTCATCACTAGCAGCATAAGAAGTGTTTGAAAACATACCTACAGCTAAAAGAAGTACCCAAGAATAAAGCCTAGGAACGTTGTTTCTAGTCGATTTAATAAAATACATCATCGAGAATAGCGCCCGTCTTTACTTTTCTTTCGCTTAGTCGATTTATTTTCAGCGATACCCTGGAAAATATGCACCAAGCCTTGCTCAGCTCTCTCATAATTGGACATCATCACCTTTCTTAGCTCAGAAAGATGCTGCCGGCAGACATTAGTAATCTCGCTATCCAACTTATCTAGCAAAGCCTCTATCTTCACTTTTTTCGCTGCGAGTCGCTGCCCTAGAGCTGCGCTTTCAGATAACTGGCTTGAAAGTAGTTTAGGACCATTATTTACTTTGCTTTGAAGCTTACCAAGCCTACT
>NZ_LWFZ01001145.1:0-890 GCF_001635225.1 Oleiphilus sp. HI0086 | reverse complement strand
ACGGTATTAAGCCCTTCCAAATCCAGACTTAGGGCCAACTCTAACTTTCCGATCTTATCGATGTCTATCGACAGCGTAATCATATCTTTGCCGCGGGCTTGCTCATAATAGATGCGACCCGAAGCCGATAGCTCTTCTATCCCCATGGCTTTTAAAGCTGAGAAATCCAGAGATGAACGATCTCCGCAAGCAAACAAGCTCATTGGAACCAACACCTTATCGCCAATAAACAGAGCCATCCATTCATCAAGACCGCGCCCCTTAAAAGGCATTCGCAAGCCAGAGTAGCTCATTGAAATCGGAGCAGTCAATTTGCCTACTTTTAAGCTAGGCAAGGCTGTCATCATTGAAGATGCATTGCCTAAACCGAGCGTAAGTTTGTCTATATTAATCGGACGCTTCAAACTAAAAGGCGTTAAAACAAGTCCCTCAAAATGGATATTCCCTTCAAAGTCAACCGATAGCCAGGAATAGCTTAACGAAAGGCTTTTACTATGCTCTTGTTTAAAACTTTCTATAAACTGCATCGCAGAGTACGTGGCATAGGCCTTGATGCCTGCTACAAGGAGCAGCCCAAGAATCAATAAAGCCCCTAACTTCTTAATCATTTCTTATGTTCCAAGTAACTTATCCAACTTCGTATACAAACTATAGCAAATATTCTAAGAATTTAACTCAAGGATGGCAAAACCTACCAGGGCTTGTTGAAATCTGCTGACGAACAAAAAATTGAAGTGACGCTTATTTTTGGCGGTGGGACTGCAGATTACTTTTTTGCTAATGAGAAAATAGAACTCGTCGAAGTTTGGCGCTAATACGCTGCCAACTCAGGTATTCATAAATAGATGACTGAAATGAAAGAGTGGGTGGGCTGGTTTAGAAATGCTTCC
>NZ_LWFZ01001144.1:0-916 GCF_001635225.1 Oleiphilus sp. HI0086 | reverse complement strand
TCCGGGCATCATATGATCCATGAATATAAGATCGGGCAATGGTGAGCTTTCTAAATAGCTTAAAGCTTCTTCGCCTGATTCCACCATATTAACTTCGAGGCCGTTCTTTTGAACAAGTCGACTGAGCATTATCCGTGCGGATTTTGAATCATCGACGACCAGCGCTGTGTTGACAGCCATGCTTTCTCCTAAAAACAATGCGATATATGCTTTAAGCATAGATGATTTCAGGAAAAGTACTGCAGTTTTTGTGTGGCTTATGTAAGAAAAAGTGAAATTAGTTCAGATGGGTGTTGAATTTGGTAATCGGCTGGCCATTTTTTGGCCGATTTGTGACACTTAATATAGCCGTATAGCGCACTTACTGTAATCATTTCAGCAGCTTGACCTGCTTGAATGTCTCTTTCGTGATCGCCAGCGTAGACGATATTACCGGGCGCAAGGCCAAGTTGCTTTGCTGCTAAAAGAAGGGATTCTGGGTCAGGCTTGGATTTGCGGACATCATCGGGGCAGAGTGTCACACGGCTTCGTTTGTCTAGGTCCATACGCTGTAATAATAGATCGGTGTAGAGGCGAGGTTTGTTGGTGATAATTCCCCAGGGAATGTCTTTGTCTTCACAAAGAGTGAGAACCTCTTCCATGCCGTCAAAGAGCTTGGCATGCTTTCCTACTAGCGATTCATAGCGTTCCAATAACTCTTGTCTAAGTGATTCAAAGGGCTCGGTGCCGGGTTCGCCGCCAAAGCCGATTTTTACCAAAGCCCTTGCGCCATCGGACACAGTATTACGAATCGTGTCGGCTGGAAGCTGGTTTCGTCCGTGACTTATCAGTTGTTCATTGAGAACCTGAACAAAATCATTGGCTGTATCAACGAGTGTTCCGTCCAGGTCAAATAGTAGAGCGCTAATTGTCATTA
>NZ_LWFZ01001143.1:0-867 GCF_001635225.1 Oleiphilus sp. HI0086 | reverse complement strand
TGGACCGTGTTGTGGCAACTTACCGTAAGTTGAGTAAGTAATTACCTAGACTATTAGGTGAATAATAGGGCTGCATTAATGCGGCCTTTTTTGTGGCTTGAATAAATAGATTGTGCGCAATATACTTGCATAACTAGAGGATAAGACAATGAAGAAAGTTATTTATCTACTGATATTTTTTATACTGGCTGGAGTCATCACAATGCGAGTAATTGAGAACAATACAGCACCTAAATTAGGTGTTCAAAATGGTGAGCTGAAGCCCTTGGGAAGTCGGCCTAATAGCGTATCAACTCAAACCGATAAGCCTGATAAGCAGGTAAAATCGATTGCCTTCGATATAGAAGCAAAGCAGCAGATGCAGAAGGTTCAAAATGTCATAGACGCTATGCCGGGGGCAAAAATTCTTCAGCAAAGTGATCACTATTTGTATGCCGTTTTTACCAGTCCGCTGATGCGTTTCAAAGACGATGTGGAGGTTTATCTGGATGATGAGCAGAAGCTAATTCACTTTCGTTCAGCGAGTAGGGTGGGGTATTCAGACTTAGGTGTTAACCGGAAGCGATATGAGGACTTTGCTAGGCGACTGTCTGTATTGAGTCAATAAGCGAAATTAAAAAAGGCCTGTCAGCGGAAAGCTGATAGGCCTTATTGAACGGCGTATCTATCGTTTAGTTCTTATCCCAGTCAAACTCATTTGCACCGATCGCGCCGCTATTATCCTCGTCCCAGCTTTTTTGGCCTAGGGAGTTATATTCTAAAAAGCCATCGCCCGTTTGGGAATTGGTAGGAGTCGCTCGTAGGGTGTAAGAACTCCCTGTAGCCGCTTCAATCGTTAGGTCGTAGTAAACAGATGAGCCGCCTACC
>NZ_LWFZ01001142.1:0-609 GCF_001635225.1 Oleiphilus sp. HI0086 | reverse complement strand
TGTGCCGAAATGACGAGTGAAGTATCCGAGATATGGAAATCAGTAAAGTAGACAGAACCGATGCTTTGACCTGTATCTCCGAAAGAGACATGGGGTAGATCCCAATCCCACGCAACGTTTATATCGTAGATTGCTTGGCCATCAACATGAATCAAAGCATCCCCATCTTTATGGATGATGTGTTGCGCTGCAGCCAACTTACTTTGAACACTTGCAAAGCCAAAACTACCAAGCGTATCATTCCCACGTTCATTATGAATTCTCATATCACGCAGTGTTAAATAAGGGTTTGTTACTGAGCGAGGTATGATTGTATTGGTCGCATTGTTCGTACTATCAATATCCAAATCTTCTACACGAAATTTCGCATCGATCCCCAGATATGAATCAGCTAGCAATATATTTCTTGGCTTACCATTCGAAGAATTGCCGGTCGTATCATGAAAGTCATTTCCTTGGTTTTTAATAACTATATCTAAATAACCTAGGTAAGCTTCCACTGAGAAATTCTTGCTTAAGGCAGTCTCAACACTGCCGTCTGAAGCACGTATACCAAACTCGGCTTCCTGAATATGTAGATCAACAGCATTTTTATAATTATCAAGATTT
>NZ_LWFZ01001141.1:0-649 GCF_001635225.1 Oleiphilus sp. HI0086 | reverse complement strand
AAGTCATTCTTTCTAAAATCGACAGCAGGCTTTTCTGCCACCAAAAAACTCCACAGCAAAAATTTTTCTATGTCAGAACGGAATCTAATGTAAGTATGCTCAGATTTGTTTCTGCCAAGGAAAATCAAATACTCTCGCGCCCAATCCCAGTGTTCACGGCACCACTTAGGGTTGTCGTTGAAAAACTGATCTAGCTGTGGGTAATCACGCCAGTCAAAGTCTTTAAGCTCGTTGTATGCTGGGAATAAAGGGATTGATCTTGGAGTTGCCATAGGACTTAACGCTTTATGAGTAAAGACTAGATTAACTCATACACTATGTCCAATAATAGATCTTATTGGACACTTTAAAGATTAACTGTACAGCCTGGTCAGAAAAATAACGACGGACTGATTTCGAAACGTCTTGAAAGTTTTTCAATATGCTCTTTAGTAAGTGACCTCTTCTCGCTACATATCATAGATACTGAACTTTTCGGGCCAATCTCATTTTTAAAATCTGACATAGTTAAGTTATGCTGATCCATCAGCAATCGCAACATGGATGCGCCTGCATCTTTAGACTCGATACTAGTGTTAAAATCATGAAACTCAGGGGCTTCTTCTTCATACGCATGAATTTTTGCCCACAAGACATCAATAAGAAGCAA
>NZ_LWFZ01001140.1:0-715 GCF_001635225.1 Oleiphilus sp. HI0086 | reverse complement strand
TGAAACCCTTGAAAGCGGCGTATACCTTGGTCTTCAGTTAGCACTATAAGACTCAGGAGAGCACTGCAAACGCAGAGACTAAGCCGGATTCATCAGATAAACTAATGTGTATAGTCTCTGCACCCATTTCTTCCATTTTTAATTTTGCTTTTTGGTGCAAGACAGCAACAGGTTGCCCGCTCACCGAATGCGCGAGCTCTATATCATGCCAGGTAATACCCTGAGAGACCCCAGTACCCAAAGCCTTTGATACAGCTTCTTTGACAGCAAAACGCTTAGCTAAGAAGTTGTCTGGACGATTCGATTCAAGAAAGGAGTCAAACTCGTTGGGGGATAATATCCGCTTTGCAAAGCGCTCTCCATAACGCTCGAGGGATCTGGCAATTCTCTGGATTTCAACCAGGTCATTGCCAATACCTTTAACAGTCATAATTCACTATTAGCTCGTAGATTGTATTAAGGCATTCATTTCACGAACCGCATCCTTTATGCCAACAAACAAAGCCCTAGCAATGATACTATGCCCTATATTGAGTTCGTTAATACCGGGTATGGCCGCTATCGCATGCGTATTATGATAGTGCAAACCGTGCCCTGCATTAACAATCAGGCCATGAGACAAGGCCAAGTTCAAACCACTACGAATCCTTCCTAACTCTGCTTGCAATTCAAGCGGATCCTTACACTCGGCATAATGCCCTGTGTGAATCTCAAT
>NZ_LWFZ01001139.1:0-726 GCF_001635225.1 Oleiphilus sp. HI0086 | reverse complement strand
TTAGCGATGCAGCTCTCAGCGAGGGCTTAAAGGATATTGCGATGCAGCAGAGCTCTCTTATTGTTGCGGCACTCAGCCAAGTTGATATCCAAAGTTTGGTGTCTGTTCTTGATTTTTGCCGTGCTCAGGGCGTGAGCAATCTCAACCTTGCCGAGTCGGTATCGCGATGAAGCTTATTCATATCGAAGCGTCCAAAAACAATAGCCTTAACCTGGACGGCAATATGGTCCCTGCGATCAATATCGTCTTCTTGTTATTGATCTTCTTTATGGTGGCCGGTCAGATTAAATCGCCAAGCAAGAGCCTGGAATTGCCCAATTCACAAAATGATCAGAAAGTGGACGCGAAGACGCTGGTACTGGAAATTCATGCAAATGGAGAATACTTACTGGAAGGTGAGCAAGTTAATGACGAACTTAGCAAAGTGTTTTCTGATCAGACGATCACAGAACTGAGTATACGCATTCACCGCCAGCTTCCCGCTTCTGCATTAGACCCGGTGCTAAAGCTGGCACGAACTTACGGCATGGAAAGCCTGAGCATTCAGACGATTCAGCCATGAAGATAAAAAGTGCTCACATAACAACAGCAAGTCTCTTTGCGATCGCGCTCCACTTTTCCCTGGCACTAGCTTATAGCATCTATAGCTCGCCCTCTGCTATTGCCATGAGCGGAGCTCAACAAGCAGGTGAAGACGGTTTAATAGCAGGCTTGGGTCTGGCAGGA
>NZ_LWFZ01001138.1:0-608 GCF_001635225.1 Oleiphilus sp. HI0086 | reverse complement strand
CTTGAAGCTTTATACCCAGGCTTGGAAGTCAATATTAATGGCATGACAAACAAAGGGGATAAGATTCTAGACGTCCCCCTTGCTAAAATCGGTGGCAAAGGCTTATTTGTAAAAGAGCTTGAAGCATCAATGCTAGAAGGCATTTCAGATATCGCCGTCCACTCAATGAAAGATGTCCCTATGGAGTTCCCCGAAGGTCTTGAGCTAGCCGTTATTTGTGAGCGGGAAAACCCCTTCGATGCTTTCGTTAGTAATCAATACGACTCGATCGATCAACTTCCAGAAGGTGCAATTGTTGGCACCTCAAGCCTACGCAGGCATAGCCAACTGGCCGCCTCTCGCCCAGACCTAGATATTCGCCCTTTAAGAGGCAATGTTAATACTCGTCTGGCAAAGCTCGATGCAGGCGAGTATGACGCCATTATTCTTGCAGCCTCTGGACTCAAAAGACTTGAATTCAATGAACGCATCAAAAGCGTCATATCGGCTGAGCAATCACTTCCAGCTGTTGGCCAAGGCGCTCTAGGCATTGAGTGCAGAAGCAAGGATGAGGATATTAAAAAATTATTGGCGCCCCTCATTCACCCAGAAAGCGAGTTCTGCGTAAA
>NZ_LWFZ01001137.1:0-23483 GCF_001635225.1 Oleiphilus sp. HI0086 | reverse complement strand
GCCTGGAGATCGAGTTGAAATTTCCTTGATTTTTGATGAAACGCCGCCGGAAGTGAATGGCTATACGATTGAAAAACCAGCAAGAATAGCGCTCGATTTACCGGGTGCTAGCAGTAAGCTGGCAGAGAAATACCATAATCTTGGTATGGGAAATGCGAAACGCATGACTGTAATCGGCACCAAGGACCGAACCCGTGTAATTCTTGATTTAGTTGACTTAGTGCCCTATAGCACGCGAACGAGTGGAAATACGCTGTTTGTATTGGTGGGCTCAGAGGGTGCTGGTGAAGCATACCAAGCTGTCGCGTCATCGCCAGAAGCAATGCCAGCAGCGAATACGTTTTCTAGGAAAGTTGCTGCGGATAGAAATGGCATAACCAATATTGACTTTCAGCGTGGTGAAAAGGGCGATGGCCAGATAGTCGTTAGCTTTGCTTCGCCTGACGTAGATATTGATATGTCAGAAGTGGGTGGCCATATTCAGTTGCGCATGCCAAAGGTTGACTTACCTATGGGGCTTCGACAGCGTCTAGATGTTGTCGACTTTGCAACACCTGTTCGTCGTATTGATTCAGATATCGTTGATGGTGATGCCTTAATTAGAATTAAAGCTTCTGGTCATTATGATTACCTGGCTTACCAGGCTGATAATAAATTTACCGTGAGTGTTGAAGCGCTAACAGAAGAAGAAGTCGATCAGCGTAAACAGGATAAGTTCCCGTTTACAGGTGAAAAGCTATCTTTGAACTTCCAGAATATTGAAGTGCGAGCTGTTCTTCAGTTAATTGCTGACTTTACCAGCCTTAACTTGGTCGCAAGTGATACCGTGGGTGGAAGTATTACCCTTCGTTTACAGAATGTACCTTGGGATCAGGCTCTAGAGCTGATTCTAAAAACAAAAGGATTAGATAAGCGAACGGTGGGTAATGTACTGCTTGTCGCTCCAGCCGAAGAAATAGCGGCGCGTGAAAAGCTTGAATTGGAAGCTAACCGACAGGTTGCAGCATTAGCGCCGGTACGTTTGGAGATCGTTCAGATTAACTATGCAAAAGCGGCAGATATTGTAGAGCTGTTGCGTCAGGATAGTGAGTTGATTTCTGAACGAGGTTTTATTTCATCTGATGAACGAACAAATACAATTAGTGTCAGAGAAACGTCGGAGAAGCAGGAGCAGATTCGTAAATTGATTTCTACTTGGGATATTCCGGTTCGTCAGGTATTGATTGAGGCTAGAATTGTAAGAGCTCGTTCGAATATAGCTGAAGAAATGGGTATTCAGTGGGGCGGTGGCGCTCTTGACCAAAGTGGAGATAATTTGTTCACTATTGGTGGTTCGACAGCGACGCTTTCTGAATTGACTGATATTGCTGGCCAGAATGGTACAGGAATTTCTTTTCCAGGAGCTTTAGCTGTTGATTTAGGTGTGACCAGGTCAAACAGTTCTTCATTGGCGGTTGGCTTCGGCGGAGACAATTTCTTGATAGATATGGAATTGTCTGCTTTCGAGTCCGACGGTAAAGGTGAGATCGTTGCTCAGCCGAAAATTGTAACGGCTGATCGTCAAACTGCGACAATTAAATCGGGTGAGGAAATTCCTTATCAGGAAGCTTCGTCTTCTGGTGCAACCTCAGTTTCCTTTAAAGAGGCCGTGCTATCTTTAGAAGTGACGCCTCAAGTTACGCCAGACGATCAGGTAATTATGGATCTTAAGATCAATCAGGATAACCGTGGCGAAGTGACAGCAGGTATTCCAAGTATTGAAACAAATGAGGTACTAACTCAAGTACTTGTTGGTAATGGTGAAACGGTTGTCTTGGGTGGTATTTTCCAGTCTGAACGATCTACAACTGTTACTAAAACGCCTTTCTTAGGTGATATCCCATACTTAGGTGCTTTATTTACCAAGACTGAAGAGATAGATGAGCGTGCTGAATTACTTATCTTTATCACGCCTAAGCTATTAAAAAATGGTGTGATTGACCAGCAAATATAGGACAATATGTCTTATTGAGCTTAGGTAAAAGGCTGCAGATTGCGGCCTTTTTTCTTTTTAAAATAAACAGGTTAATCTTTACTGACATATTGATTGGCCGGCATAAGATCGAAATATGAGTATAGCTAAACCGTTGATTGTTTTTGTGGGCCCAATGGGGGCAGGAAAAACAACCATAGGAAAAATTTTAGCCAAAGAGCTGAACTTTGACTTTTATGATTCCGATAAAGAGATAGAGCGGCGAACCGGGGCAAACATTCCGTGGATTTTTGATGTCGAGGGCGAAGCAGGCTTCCGGGATAGAGAGAGCCAGGCAATAAAAGATTTGTCAGCACTTAAAAACGTCGTCTTGGCAACAGGTGGTGGTGCGATGATGCGCCCCGAGAACAGAGAGTGTGTGAACAACACTGCTTTTGTAGTGTATTTGAATACCTCAGTCGAGCAGCAGTACAAAAGAACTCACAAAGATAAGAATCGTCCTTTGTTGCAGGGAGACAAAGATGCTCGTCAGGTCTTGAGTGATTTGTATGCGACCAGAGATCCAATTTATCGAGAAGTTGCTGACTATGTAATTGATACAGACAAAAAGTCTATGAAAGGTATTGTTAAAGATATAATCAGCGCGATAGAAAAAGAGTGAATAAATGATTGAGTTAAAAGTAGATTTGGGTGAACGTGATTACCCAATTTTTATTGGCGAAGGCTTATTGAGTAATCCATCTCTCTATCAGCCCTACATTGCCGGCAAAAAAGTAATGCTGGTGACAAATGAGACAGTCGGGCCTTTGTATGAGCAGCAAGTTAGACAGGCATTGTCTGGCTATGAGGTTGATAGCGTGGTCTTGCCTGACGGAGAGCAATATAAGAATTGGCAAACCTTAAACCTGATTTTTGATGCGCTACTAGAGAAGGCTCATTCCAGGAAGACGACTATCGTTGCGCTGGGGGGCGGTGTAATTGGAGATATGGCAGGTTTTGCTGCATCAGCTTATCAGCGTGGCGTAGATTTTATTCAGGTGCCCACGACGCTTCTTTCGCAAGTAGATTCATCTGTAGGTGGAAAAACTGCAATCAACCATCCTTTAGGTAAAAACATGATAGGTGCTTTTTACCAGCCTAAAGCCGTTATCATTGATATTTTGACCTTGCAAACTCTGGCTTCAAAGGAAGTTTCAGCGGGCCTGGCGGAGGTGATCAAATATGGTTTGATCCGTAAGCCAGAGTTCTTTGACTGGTTGGAGGCTAATGTTGAGGCCTTAAGGTCCTTGGACTCTGATGCTTTAACCTACGCGATTAAAGAATCTTGTTCTTGTAAAGCGGAAGTTGTTGAACTAGATGAGAAAGAGGGTGGGCTTAGAGCAATATTAAATCTAGGGCACACATTTGGCCATGCGATTGAGACTTATGAAGGTTATGGCTCTTGGCTTCATGGTGAGGCGGTTGCAGCGGGAACAGTTATGGCAGCAGAATTGTCGAGAATGGAAGGCTGGATTAGTGATGAAGATGTTTCTCGAATTTCAAATATATTGCTTGCTGCTAACTTGCCAATTGAAGGGCCGGAAGGCATGTTGGCTTCAGAATATGAACGACTAATGTCTGTGGACAAAAAGGTAATGGATGGAACGCTCCGTCTTGTGCTTTTGAAGTCGATTGGTGAAGCTGTTGTGACAGCAGACTTTGGCGCTGATTCTCTGGCAAATGTTTTGGGTGGCAAAGCTTAATTAGAAGCAATTACTTGGTTCGATTAATTTTGTAGGTGAGTCGATAAGTCTGATATGAGTGTGACAAAAAATAATAATGTTTTGAGTGAGCAGCTCATTTCGCACTTTAACTTGAAAGAAAACCCATTCGATGAGCGAATGCTAGTATTTTTTGAGGGGGCGCAGCGTCAGCATAATTTAGAAACACTTCGCCATATGTCGACCTTTGGCGATATGGTTCTCTTGCTTACTGGCGAAAAAGGTGCTGGCAAAACCACTCTACTTAATAAATTTGCAAAATCTTCAGCTGGCGAGCTGAGTATCTACGTTACAGATGCTCAGGAGCTTGCTAATAAGGAAAAGTCGAAATCTGTTATACATGACTTTGGCGAGCTTGTTGGTTTAGATTCGATAGTTGGTGAAACTACGCGTCAATCATTTTCCCGTTTATTGCAGTATTTGGAAGATGAGTTCAAGAAAGATGGTGTGAGAAAGGTTCTGGTTTTTGATAACGCAGACCTATTATCAAAAAAAGAGCTTCAATTTTACTTTTCATATTTCAGTCAGTTGCCTAAAGAAAGCGGAGTGGTAGCAATTTTTTCGGGTTTGCCAAGCTTGCTGCAGCTTGCTCGTTTGAGTCACATAGAAGGTGATGACGAGTGGTTGCATCAAATGCAGCTTAAGCCTTTAGGTGCTTCAGATATGCTGGAATATCTCCAGTTGAGATTGGAGTATGCTGGCTATACCGGCTTGTTAGGGCTGTCAGAAAGTCAGGTACAACATTTAATTGACATGGGGAAAGGTTTGCCTGGTCGGGTGAATCGCTTGTTCAGTAGTGTCATGTTAGAACCGGGGGCATTAAAGCTACCGGTTAAGAGTCGTAAAGGAGTGCCGAAACAGGTTTTTTGGGGTGTTGCCGTTCTGCTTTGCTTCTCATTTTTACTCGTGTCTTATCAATATGGCTTGTTTACTGAAGGAGATAGCGAAGCAGTCGCGCACGAGCAGCCGGAGCAAGAGAATAACTCTGATGAAAATAAAGTGTCTCTCGTAGAGCAACAGAGAGAAGCAAGGTTAAGAATGCTTGATCAGGCCCTGTCAGAGAGTTTGGCTAAAGCTTCAGAAAGCAATATAGATAGTTTGGATAAAGGTCGTCAGGGTAGTGGCGAGATTAAAAAAGGTTCGCTCAATAAGCCTGAAATGTCGGCGTCTCGATCAATTCCAGAGAGCGCTGGTGTTAAAGAGCTTGTTGAGCCCGACAAGGTACAAGATGGTACTCTAGCAGATAAAGAAGTTAGCGTTCCAGAATCGGATCAACTAGTTAGCGATACTTTGCAGATAGAGAAAATCGCTAAAAATGTACAGGAAAAAATTATTCCTGCCGCAGAGAGCAGCCGTGAAATACTTAAGCCGTTCTTTAAGGGGAAAGCATGGGTTGCATCCCAAAACTCAAGTGGTTATTCAGCTCAAATTTTAGGTAGCTATAACGAGAAAACAGCGATAGACTTCGCAAAGCGCGTAAGTAAAAGTGCTCAGCCGATATACTATCTTGAAACACTGCATCGCGGTAAACCCTGGTTTGTTGTTTTTTATGGTGTTTATCCTGATAAGGCTTCCGCCAATGCTGCGCTCAAGGTGGCACCTAAAATAATTACTTCTCAACAGCCTTGGTTGAGGAGCTATGCTGGAATTCTCAAGTCTTATCCGAGGCAATAACTAAATTAGTTTTTTGAAGCTATCTATTTGAAATATAAGGATAGTTTATGCTTTTCTACGAGTTTTTTCTGCTTATACGCCTTCTTTAAGTTTG
Organism: Oleiphilus sp. HI0086; assembly: GCF_001635225.1. Taxonomy (NCBI): domain Bacteria; kingdom Pseudomonadati; phylum Pseudomonadota; class Gammaproteobacteria; order Oceanospirillales; family Oleiphilaceae; genus Oleiphilus; species Oleiphilus sp. HI0086. Next base: position 17,983 of record NZ_LWFZ01001137.1, on the reverse strand, counting down.
TACTGAATAAGCACGATGTGTAAAATGTCCAACCCCAATTTTCATAGTCATATGGTATTGTTAGTTTTGTTAGTTCTAACTGTATGATTTTAAATGATATTTTGTAGAGAGAATGTTATGGCAGCAGGTTTGTTTCGCCCGGAAGAGTTTAGAGATAACTGTGGATTTGGTTTGATTGCCCAGATGGAAGGGCAGGCAAGTCACGATCTACTATTAACGGCGATAGAATCACTTACATGTATGACTCACCGCGGTGGTATCGCAGCAGATGGTAAAACTGGCGATGGCTGTGGGTTGTTGATTCAGAAACCTGATACGTTCTTCAGGCAGGTGGTTAAGGAGCAGTTTAGCGCCGATCTGAATGAGATTTACGGCGTAGGAATGGTTTTCCTTTCACAGGACCCTACGAAAGCGCAGCAAGCTAAAACAGCGATGAGTGCAGAGCTTGAAGCACAAGGTCTTACCGTTGTTGGTTGGCGCTTGGTTCCGACTAATAACGATTGCTTGGGTCGTATGGCTCTGGATTGCTTGCCACAGATTGAGCAGGTCTTTGTTCAGGCTGACGGGCTTAGTGAGCGTGAACTGTCTCTTAAGCTTTTTGTTGCGCGCCGTAAGACTGAAATGGCTTTGGCGTTTGATGAAGAATTCTACGTTTGTAGTTTGTCAGAAAAAGTCGTGTCTTATAAAGGGCTGATGATGCCGGTTGACCTGCCGAATTTTTATTTGGATCTGGGTAATCCAGATGTTGAGACAAGCATTTGTGTTTTTCATCAGCGTTTCTCCACTAATACTATGCCAAAGTGGCCACTAGCCCAGCCATTTAGATGTATTGCTCACAACGGTGAAATTAATACGATTGAAGGCAATAGAAACTGGTCTACAGCGAGAACAAGCAAGTTTGCTACAGACGAACTGCCTGAGCTGGGAGAATTATCTCCTTTGGTGAATCGTACTGGTTCAGATTCTTCCAGTATGGATAATATGCTTGAGGTACTTCTGGCAGGTGGTGTAGACCTATTCCGTGCCGTTCGTATGATGATTCCACCTGCATGGCAGAACGTTGACACCATGGATAGCGAACTACGTGCTTTCTATGAATATAACAGTATGCATATGGAACCATGGGATGGACCGGCTGGTCTGGTTCTAACTGACGGCCGTTACGCCGTCTGTTTACTGGATAGAAACGGTTTGCGCCCAAGTCGTTGGGTTATCACTAAGAATGGTTACATTACAGTTGCATCCGAAATTGGAACTTATGGCTATAAGCCGGAAGATGTTGTTGCTAAGGGTCGAATTGGTCCTGGACAGATTCTAGCGGTTGATACTGAAACGGGTGAAGTGCTACATACTGATGATATCGATAGCCGCCTTAAGTCTGCTCACCCTTATAAAAAGTGGCTAAAAGAAAACGCGGTTCGTATTGAGGCAACGCTAGACAAAGATCATGAAGCGTTCCAAGCAATGGATGCTGATACCCTAAAGACGCACATGAAGATGTTCCAGGTGACTTTCGAGGAACGAGATCAGGTATTGCGTCCATTAGCTGAGGCGGGCCAGGAAGCAGTAGGTTCGATGGGTGATGATACGCCAATGGCAGTATTGTCGACTCGTGTTCGTTCAGTTTCAGACTACTTTAGACAGAAGTTTGCTCAGGTGACTAACCCACCGATTGATCCATTGCGTGAAGCGATTGTTATGTCTCTGGAAACCTGTGTGGGTGTAGAGCAGAACGTATTTGAAGAAACGCCTGAGCATGCGAAGCGAATTATTTTGGCTACGCCGGTACTGACACCTGCGAAGTTTAGCTGCTTTACCTCGGATAAAGATGGTTTTGAACATGCCTTAATTAGCCTTCAGTACAAGGAAGAGACTGGCTTAAGGCAAGCAATTGTTGATGTGTGCCAGCAAGCAGAAGAAGCTGTTAGACAAGGCAAGGTTGCGCTTGTTTTGTCGGATAAAGATATCGAACCTGGCTTATTACCACTAAATGCCTTTATGGCAACGGGTGCAGTGCATCACCACTTGGTTGAGAAGGGCTTACGTTGCGACTCGAATATTATTGTGGAGTCTGGTTTTGCCCGTGACCCTCATCACTTCGCGGTGTTGTTTGGTTTTGGTGCTACGGCAGTCTTCCCTTACTTGGCTTATCAGGTTATGAGTGACCTGATCAGTACGGGTGAGATGCTGATGGACCCAATCGAGGCGAAAAATAATTATCGTCGCGGTATTGGTAAGGGCTTGTTGAAGATCTTATCGAAGATGGGTATTTCTACAATTGCTTCTTACCGTGGCGCTCAATTGTTTGAAGCAGTAGGTCTTGCAGACGATGTTGTTGACCTATGCTTTAAAGGTGTCGCAAGTAGAATTCAGGGTGCTGATTTTGAAGACCTGCAATCAGAGCAAGCACTGTTGGCTAAAGAAGCTTTCAAGGCGCGTAAATCGATCCAGCCAGGTGGTTTACTGAAGTTTGTTCACGGTCAGGAATATCACGCCTTTAACCCGGATGTTGTCAATACAATTCAGCAAGCAGTTGAGTCGGGCGATTACTCTGTTTACCAGAAGTACGCAACCTTGGTAAATGAACGTCCAGCGTCATCCTTAAGGGATTTGTTTGCTTTAAGTGATTCTGCTAAAGAGATTCCTTTAGACGAAGTAGAGCCGGTAGAGAATATCTTCCCTCGTTTTGACTCGGCAGCAATGTCTTTGGGAGCTTTGTCTCCTGAAGCACATGAAGCACTTGCTGTTGCAATGAACCGTCTAGGTGGCCGCTCTAACTCTGGAGAGGGTGGTGAAGATGCAGCGAGATTTGGTACGGAAAAACGTTCCAAGATCAAGCAGATCGCATCAGGCCGATTTGGTGTAACGCCACACTACTTGCGTAATGCTGATGTCTTGCAGATCAAAGTTGCCCAAGGTGCGAAGCCCGGTGAAGGTGGTCAGTTACCAGGTGGTAAGGTAAATAACCTGATTGCGACATTAAGATATTCGGTGCCAGGTGTGACCTTGATTTCACCGCCACCGCATCACGATATTTATTCTATCGAAGACTTGGCGCAGCTAATCTTTGATTTGAAGCAAGTTAATCCAAAGGCATTGGTTTCTGTGAAACTGGTATCTGAACCGGGTGTTGGTACTATCGCCGCAGGTGTTGCCAAGGCTTATGCTGATTTGATTACAGTTTCCGGTTATGACGGTGGCACGGCTGCAAGTCCGCTAACCTCTATCCGATATGCGGGTTCTCCTTGGGAGCTTGGTTTGAGCGAGGCTCACCAGACTCTGCGCGGCAATGACTTGCGTGGCAGCGTCCGTCTGCAAACCGATGGCGGTTTAAAGACAGGTCTGGATGTTGTTAAAGCGGCGATACTGGGTGCCGAGAGTTTTGGTTTCGGTACCACGCCTATGGTTGCTTTGGGTTGTCGTTATTTGAGAATTTGTCATTTGAACAACTGTGCGACGGGTGTTGCGACTCAGAACGAATTACTTCGTGATGAGTACTTCAACGGTACCGTAGAAATGGTAATGAACTTCTTCCGCTTTGTTGCGAAAGAAGCGCGTGAGTGGATGGCTAAGCTAGGTGTTCGTAGTTTGGAAGAGCTGGTTGGTCGTACAGATTTGTTAGACATTTTGTCAGGTACTACTGATAAGCAGAACAAGCTTGACCTATCGCCGATTCTTTCGACTGAGGGAATACCTGAAGATAAACCGCATACCTGTAAGGTAGAGCGTAATGCTCCGTTTGACCAAGCCTTGTTGGCCGAAAAAATGGTTGAGGACTTAGTTCCAACAATTGAATCCAAGTCGGGTGGTACCTTCGATTACGAAGTGACTAACTGTGATCGTTCGGTTGGTGCACGAATCTCTGGCGAAATCGCAGAGCGTCATGGTAATCAAGGTATGGTGAGTGCGCCAATCAACTTGAATTTGACGGGTACAGCTGGTCAGAGCTTTGGTGTTTGGAATGCTGGTGGTTTGAATATGAACCTTGAAGGCGATGCAAACGACTATGTTGGTAAAGGTATGACTGGTGGTAAACTAACCATTCGACCCCCTCAAGGTAGTGAGTTCAAAACCCAGGAAACATCCATTGTTGGTAATACTTGTCTTTACGGCGCTACTGGCGGTAAGTTGTTTGCAGCGGGTACGGCTGGTGAGCGTTTTGGAGTTCGAAACTCTGGCGCTTCAGCGGTTGTTGAAGGCGCAGGTGATCACTGCTGTGAATATATGACTGGCGGTTTGATTACTGTTCTAGGTCAAACAGGTTATAACTTTGGTGCTGGTATGACAGGTGGTTTTGCCTATGTGCTAGACCAGGAAAATACGTTTGTAGATAAATACAATCATGAGTTGGTAGAAATTCAAAGAGTTTCAACTGAACAAATGGAGCCTTATCGCAATCATTTGCGAGGCGTTATTAAGGAGCATGTTGCTGAGACATCTAGTAAGTGGGGGCAAGAGATCCTTGAGCACTTCGATGACTTCATTGCTAAGTTCTGGTTAGTTAAGCCGAAGGCGGCTAGCTTGGATAACTTGCTTAACAACATGCGTTCTCGCCCTGAGTAGTGTTTCGAATTATCGAATACTCTCATTGCGAATAAGGTTTAGAGGTTAGAATATGGCAAAGCGTTTAAATAACAACTTTCAGTTTGTTGATGTGGGTCGAGTTGACCCAAAGAAAATTCCAATGGAAGGTCGTACCGAAGATTTTGGTGAGATCTATCAGTCATTTGATCAGAATGACGCGACTGAACAGGCTCATCGATGTCTTGAGTGTGGTAACCCTTACTGTGAGTGGAAGTGCCCGGTACATAACTATATCCCGAACTGGCTAAAGCTGGTTTCAGAAGGGAATATTCTTGAAGCGGCTGAACTGTGTCACCAGACAAACTCTTTGCCTGAAGTGTGTGGTCGTGTTTGTCCTCAAGATCGATTGTGTGAAGGTGCTTGTACTCTTAATGCAGGTTTTGGTGCGGTGACTATTGGCTCGGCGGAGAAGTATATTACTGATACGGCTTTCGCTATGGGTTGGCGCCCGGATATGTCCAATGTTGTTAAAACAGACAAGAAGGTTGCCGTGATTGGCGCGGGCCCTGCCGGTTTGGCTTGTGCAGATATCCTGGTTCGTAACGGTGTTAAGCCTGTTGTTTTTGATCTTAATCCTGAGATTGGTGGTTTGCTTACCTTTGGTATTCCAGAGTTCAAGCTAGAAAAGGATGTCATGTCGCGTCGTCGAGAAATCTTCACCGATATGGGCGTTGAATTTCGCTTGAATACCGAAATTGGTAAAGATATCAGTATTGATGACTTGTTAAATGACTATGACGCAGTATTTATGGGTATGGGAACATACAAGTACATGAAAGGTGGCTTCCCAGGTGAAGACTTGCCAGGCGTTCATGATGCATTGCCATTTTTGATCTCAAACGTTAATCGTCGTTTGGGTTTTGAAAAAGATGAAGCTGACTTCATTAACATGGCAGGTAAGAAGGTGGTTGTTCTGGGTGGTGGTGATACTGCGATGGACTGTAACCGAACCTCTATTCGTCAACAGGCAGATAGTGTAGTTTGTGCTTACCGTCGTGACGAAGAGAATATGCCTGGCTCACGCAAAGAAGTTCAGAATGCCAAGGAAGAAGGTGTAGACTTTATGTTTAATCGTCAACCAGTGGCGATTGTAGGTGATGATAAAGTTGAAGGTGTGAAGGTTGTTAAAACACAGCTGGGTGCCGCTGATGAAAATGGTCGTCGTCGCCCGGAAGTTATCGAAGGTAGTGAAGAAATCCTGCCTGCTGATGCAGTATTGATTGCGTTTGGTTTCCAGCCTAGCCCACCAGAATGGCTGTCCGATGTGAAGGTAGATGTTAATAGCTGGGGCGGTGTTGTCGCGCCAGAGAAGGGTGAGTACCCTTATCAGACGAGTAACCCGAAGATTTTCGCCGGTGGTGATATGGTTCGTGGTTCTGACTTGGTGGTTACCGCCATTGCGGAAGGCCGCCAGGCAGCTGAAGGCATCATGGACTACCTGGATATATAGTCTGCACGTGATGAGTATCAATGACTAAATCCAAGGCACGGTTGATAATACTGTGCCTTTTTTGTATCTGGACAACATTGCCAGACATTTCTTGATTATTAATATTGAAGAGACAGTGAATGACAGAGCTAAAGAATGATCGATTTCTGAGAGCGCTAGAGCGTAAGCCGGTTGATGTGACGCCTGTATGGATGATGCGTCAAGCTGGGCGTTATCTGCCAGAGTATAAAGCGACCAGAGCGCAAGCCGGTGACTTTATGAGTCTGTGTAAGAATAAAGAACTAGCATGCGAGGTCACAATTCAGCCTCTTGAGCGCTACAAGCTCGACGCTGCAATTCTGTTTTCTGATATCTTGACGATTCCGGACGCAATGGGTTTGGGTCTTTATTTCGAAACGGGTGAGGGGCCTCGTTTCAAGAAGATTGTTCGAACAGCAGAGGATGTCGAGAAACTACCTATAGTTGATACCTCTAAAGACTTGACTTACGTAACGGATGCAGTGAGCACCATACGTAAAGAGTTGAATGGACGTGTTCCGTTGATTGGTTTCTCTGGGAGTCCTTGGACTTTAGCCACTTATATGGTTGAGGGTGGAAGCTCTAAAGATTTTCGCCATATCAAAGCGATGATGTATTCTCAGCCAGAAATTATGCATCAGTTATTGGATAAAATTGCCTTGTCTGTGATTGATTATCTGAATGCTCAAATAAAAGCGGGTGCGCAAGCGGTTCAGATCTTCGATACCTGGGGTGGAAACCTGAGTGATCATGCATATCAACAGTTCTCTTTGGCTTATATGAAGAAAATTGTAGCTGGCTTAATTCGGGAATACGATGGTCGAAAAGTCCCCGTGATTCTATTTACCAAAGGAGGCGGTTTATGGTTGCCTTCTATGGCTGATACCGGCGCTGATGCACTTGGTCTTGACTGGACGATGGATATCGGTAAAGCGCGTGCCTTGGTAGGTGATAAAGTTGCTTTGCAGGGGAATATGGATCCGTCGGTGCTATATGCTTCAGAAAAAGGTATTAGGGATGAGGTGGCTAGAATTTTGGCATCTTATGGTCCAGGTGAAGGCCATGTATTCAATCTGGGGCATGGTATTCATCAATTTGTTGATCCAGCACATGCAGGCTACTTTGTTGATGCGGTTCATGAACTGAGTGCTCAGTATCACGCTTAAGATCGTTATCTAATGCATAGAATTAAGGGTGCAACGTGGCACCCTTTCTTTTTCTAGCACAAAATGCCATGTAATTCCCACACGTGTCACATTTGCAGCAGGCTCTTATTTAACCTGTGCGACTCTTTTAATACAATCGATAGATAACCCTTAAGGTCTCCCAAGGAACTGTAATGAGGCATCTCTCTCTCTATTTTGCTAAGGCAATTTCAATTTGTATCTGCGCTACAATGATCGTGGCTTGCGATAATTTAGAAAATATAGCCTTTTTCAAAAGTGTTGGGGATCCTGACATATATCAAAGTGATGCCGAAACTAATATCGATAACAAAACCATCGATATCGAAGTCGACATGTCCGAAGATTTATCTCTTAAAGTGCTTCAAGCGACTCTTTTAGCTTACTTGGATTCGCCATTGTATCGATATTTAGATGCATCAGACTTTCCAGAAGATCTAAGTTTGATATGCGGAAATTATGTTAAAGATGTATTTGAGGACCCCATTAGTTGGGACAGTTCTAGGGAGCCGGGTCAGGCTTATAGCGAAGGTGATACAGTAGATCTGGTCTTTGATAATTGCCAGTTGAGTACAGGGCAAGAAGTGTCTGGTGCTTTATCGATGGAATATAGTGATATGGGTGGGGTAAATGACACCTTCATGCCGGTTTCAACTGATTACTGTGTTGATAGGCTTAATATCCTAAACGAAGGCCCTGATTACGACACATTATATGTAGCAGGCCATGAAGTAAGATTTTTCCCCTTTGGTGATGACACGATAGTCCGAGTTTATGAGCACAGCTACGATAGCGATACGGGTGAGCGAATATCTACCCTAAGGGCATCTTATGAAGTTGCCAAAAATAGGCCAACCTTGATTATCAATGAGCGTTTAGGTGTCGATGCTGGTGCTTTAGCATCGTTGGACGGAGATGAAATTTATCATGTTTTTGAAGGTGAACAGGAACTAGAGCGCTGCCAGTACTATCGTCGGCATTTAGATGTAAGTGTCAATGAGTTTGCAGTTAAAGATGGCGAAATTACCACGACTATAGATGGAGAGATTGAGTTATCAAATATTTCAGAAGATCTCGAAACTGAGTCATTTAACATTGTCGATAGCGATTTTTCTTTGTCCGTACAGCAGAATGCTTCACTGAATGAGTTTTCATTAACTGACTTTGATGCTGAAAAGGTTGAGAATTTGTCACGAGGCACCTATGTGATTGGTTTTTCAGGAGTCTTGGAGTCCGATTCGATTGGCGGAATAGTTGAAGTTGATGCAATGGACTCTTTTAGCAAGCTGAATGGCACGATAGGCGAATATCCAACTGATGGCATATTTAAGGTATTAGGACAGGGTTTGGAGCGAGTGACCCTGACGCCAAACCCTAGTGCACTGGTGATCGGTGTTGATTATGATGGTGATGATTCTCGTGTTGGAGCCAGTTTCCCAGATGAAACGTTTACAACGACCTGGGAGCAACTTCTGGAAGGTGACTTCCAGCGAGATGACTTTATTCCAGCAGAGTAGAAAGTTCCTTTCATACTGCTCAATATATCATTGATGGCCTTCTGGCTTCATATACTTAATTCCTCGATTAGCTCTATAATATTCCTCCTGTAGAGCGAGCATATCTATTTGCACGCATAATTATCAGATCTCATAGCAATAGGCTTAGCATGGCAAAGAGCAAAACCGCATTCGTCTGCACTGAGTGCGGGTCAGATTTATCTAAATGGCAAGGCCAGTGTCCGGATTGTGGCCAATGGAATACTATTCAGGAAATAAAGCTAGCAAAGCAAAGTAAGAGCAGCAGTACCTCGTTGGGTTATGCGGGCGCCAAGTCCGAGATTAAGGCTTTGGGGTCAATTGACCTCGAAGATCAACCCAGATTCAGTAGCGGTATAGGTGAGTTTGATCGGGTGCTGGGGGGAGGTTTAGTTCCCGGTTCTGCTATATTGGTTGGAGGTCATCCGGGTGCCGGGAAAAGTACTTTGCTACTCCAGACGATGTGTCATCTTTCTTCAAGCAGGGACGGCTTATATATTACTGGTGAAGAGTCTTTACAACAGGTTGCACTGCGAGCAAAGCGCCTCGGTCTCAAAGCTGATGCGCTGAATATGTTCTCTGAAACCCGGATCGAATCAATAGAAGAAGTGGTTCAAGTCCATAAGCCAAAAGTGCTGGTTGTTGACAGTATTCAGGTAATGCACACAGAAGCGATAGAGTCGGCTCCAGGTAGCGTTTCGCAAGTAAGAGAATGTGCTGCCAGGTTGACCCGTCTTGCCAAACAGACTGGCATGGTGCTATTTCTGGTTGGTCATGTGACCAAAGAGGGAGCGATTGCCGGGCCTAAGGTTTTGGAGCATATGATTGACTGCTCGATAATGCTCGAAGGCTCCAGTGACACTCGTTATCGCACTTTGCGAGGAATCAAAAATCGTTTTGGTGCAGTGAATGAGTTAGGTGTCTTTGCTATGCTCGAAAAAGGCTTGGTTGAAGTGAAGAACCCGAGTGCAATATTCCTAAGCCGTGGCGAAGAGATAATGCCAGGTAGTGTCGTGACGATACTCTGGGAAGGTACGCGCCCGTTGCTAGTAGAATTACAGGCTTTGGTTGATGAGAGCCAAGGCAACTACCCTAAGCGAGTCGCCTTGGGTATGGATCAGAACCGTTTATCAATGTTGCTGGCCGTGATGCATCGACATGGTGGGATCCATTGTGGCGACCAGGATGTATTTGTGAATCTGGTAGGTGGTGTAAAAACACTGGAAACGAGTACCGATTTAGCGACTTTGGCAGCGATTGTTTCTAGCTTGAAAGGGGTGTCACTTTCTGAAGATATGGTGATCTTTGGAGAGGTCGGTTTGTCGGGAGAAATACGTCCAGTCCCTAGTGGTCAGGAACGAATTCAGGAAGCGCTGAAGCATGGCTTTAAAAGAGCGATTGTTCCCTATGGAAACAAACCGAGAAACGATATTGCAGGGATGGAAGTTATGCTAGTGAAGAAGTTACCTGATTTGTTGAATGCTCTGTTTTAACATGCTTTGGTTTAGCTTATTAGATTAGTCTTCGAGCGTACTTTCTAAATGACGGGCAAATATGTCTGGCGCCATGGGTCTACCAAACAGATAGCCTTGTGCATAGTCACAGTTTAGATCTTTGAGCAGCTTGTATTGCTCCTGATTCTCGACGCCTTCAGCGACGACCTTAAGGTTTAAGCTGTGAGCCATAGAAATCGCCGCATTAATTAGTTCTTTGTCGGCTTGGTCTTCGACTAAGTCGTTGACGAAGCTACGGTCGACTTTAAGCATGTCAAAAGGATAGTTCCTGAGATAGCTTAGTGAGGAATAGCCGGTTCCAAAGTCATCCATCGATATTCGGACATCAAGATGGTTGAGGGCTCTTAGCGCATCTTTTACGAACTGCTGGTTATTCATTAGAACGCCCTCGGTAATTTCAAACTCAAGTGTATGTCTGGCAACTTGATGGTCCTGAATAATTCTTTCGACTTGAGATATCAGGTCTGGATCTCGAAACTGCCGTGGCGACAGGTTAACCGCCATGCGAAAGTCTGCTTGGTATTGCTTTTGCCACTTTGATGCTTGAGATAGCGCCTGGTGCAATACAAATTGACCAATAGGAATGATCAACCCGGTTTCCTCTGCGATCGGAATAAACTCATCAGGAGGTACTTGTCCTAAGGTTTGGTTATTCCAGCGTAATAGTGCTTCGGCTCCAATAATTTTGTCAGTCTGAACATCGACTTGAGGCTGGTAGGCGAGCGAGAATTCATTTCGGTCTAAGGCACCATGGATTTGTTCTTCAAGCTGTAATCTTCGGGCGACTTGTTGGTTCATTTCCTCAGTGTAGAACGAGTAGGCGTTTCGCCCGAGAGACTTGGCGTGATACATGGCTGAGTCGGCATTTCTTAGCAAGTCGGTCGGAGTAGCACCGTCATGAGGGAAAAGAGCAATGCCAATGCTGGCAGTTAGCATCAGTTTACGACCTTCAATATCAAACGAGCTTCTGAATTGTTCTAATATGCGCTCAGCAGTTTTTTGCGCAGACTTCTCGTCATCTAGGCCGCCCAAAATTAAGATGAATTCATCGCCTCCCAAGCGGCCAACTGTATCGCCCGTTCGAAGTACTTCTGATAGGCGCTCTGCAGCAACCATCAATACTTCGTCACCCATGTCATGGCCAAGGGAGTCATTAACCTTTTTAAAATCGTCTAGATCAACGAACAGTAAGGCAACTTTGTTGTTTTGACGTTGGGCTTCACCAATGATGTGGGTGAGCCTATCCAAAGATAAAAGTCGATTGGGCAGGTCAGTCAGCGAGTCAAAATGCGCTTGGTGAAATATTTTTTCTTCTTGTGCTTTGCGTGTCGAGATATCTTCCTTGACGGCAAGATAGTGAATCACTTTCCCATACTCATCCTTTACTGGAGAGATGTGCCCATATTCCCAAAAGGTCTCGCCATTCTTTTTACGAATTTGTACTTCGCCTTCCCAGCTATGTTCTTTTTCAAGCGCTTCGAAGAGTGCTGCGTAGGTATCTTTTTTTGCGTGGTCAGGCATTAGGCTGAAAAACTTCTTTCCTTCAACCTCACTAAGAGGGTAGCCGGAGGTCGTTTCAAATGCCTGATTTACATACTTTATGCTCCCATTGGTGGCGATGATCATGACCGACACAGGGCTCTGCTCGACGGCTTGGGAGAGGGTACGAATTTTTTGTCCGGTTTTTACTTCCTGGCTGATATCGCGAACTATCCCGAGTACCAGGGCTTTGCCGTCAATATCAATATTCTTTCCAATCACTTCTGAGTGATAAGTGCTTCCGTCTTTACGTTGAAGCAAAACTTCAACGGTTAGCCCTTCTTCAGTGGTTTTGGTTCTTTCGAAAGAGCGGTGATCTTGTTCGGGTGCCTTTATATCAAACACCGTCATGCCTAGCAGCTCATCTTTGCTGTAGCCGCTCATCTTACAAAAAGCAGGGTTAACAAATACGTAATTACCCTCAGTGTCGGCAACTGTAATGCCTTCAGAGCTTTGGTCAGTGATGGCCTTGAGCATGCGATCACTTTCAATATGCTTTTGTTGTCCTGATCCCATGAGTGCCTTGTTGCAGTTATACGTCAATTAAAGAAAACAAGCGTTTACTATGACTAATTAGTTTAGTAGGAACTTAGGAAATTCCTAGTTATTGAGGCTTAAATAGAGAGGAAACTTGAGCAGAGCTTAATTTAAATGACTGTGAGAAGTTCCAGTTCACGCATTAAAATATCGTCGCTACCAACATTAAGCTCTACTAAACGCTTAAGGTGGGTCATGCTGTCGATATCAATGTGCTGGCATTTAAAACCTAAGGTATTGTTTTCCTCGTGGGAAAAGGTGAGTGACATAATAATATGGCTTTCGCTACCTGATAGTCTGATGGTCGCTTCGCAAGGCGTATCAACATCCAGGCTGAAGTGGTCAGGCCGGTGAACCAGAATTCCGCGCAAGGAAATATCAAGGACTTCGGTAGACCATTCAAGGTCATCCTGACGCAAGGTGCAATCGGCATTAAATAGAATTCGGCTAAAATGACGGCGCTCGTCTTGTTTTGTCTCTTCGCTCATTTGGCCTCCGGCAACTCTGTTCTGCAAACCAGTTTGAAGGATAACAGAGAGGATTAATTATTATAGTCATTCATTAGAATATAAGTGCTATATCAGGTAACTGCAAGCTTAGGCAGTCCTTTTGAGAACAAATCGCTCAAAAGAACCGCTGTTTCAGGCTTTCAGCTAGTTTGGCAGCCTTGGCTCTTAGGCAAGCTTCTTATAGTTGACACGAGTAGGTGTCTTGGCTTGTTCACCTTTACGAGCTTTGAAGTCTTCTTCGTATTCAGTGTAATTGCCTTCAAACCAGACCACTTCACTATCGCCTTCATAAGCCAATATATGCGTTGCAATTCTATCGAGGAACCAACGGTCGTGCGAAATCACTATTGCGCAACCAGGGAATGCCAAGACGGCTTCTTCCAGTGCTCGTAGTGTTTCTACGTCAAGATCGTTGGTTGGCTCATCGAGTAGTAGAACGTTCGCACCTTGCTTAAGCACGTTGGCTAAATGTAGACGGTTACGCTCGCCACCAGACAGCTCATTCACTTTCTTTTGCTGGTCATTACCACGGAAGTTGAAACGACTGACATAAGCACGAGATGGTGTTTGGTAATTGCCGATAGTGATCATATCGTTACCGTCACTGACTTCTTCCCATACCGTCTTGGAATTGTCCAGGTCGCGCGTTTGTTCAACGAAAGCCAGCTTAACAGTATCACCCAAACGAATAGTGCCTGAGTCGGGTTGCTCTACGTCTGCTAGCAGCTTGAATAGTGAAGATTTACCTGCACCGTTACCACCAATTACACCGACAATGCTTCCGGGTGGAACACTAAAGCTCAAATCTTTGAATAGCAGCTTGTCTTTGTATTGCTTACTGACACCATCGAGCTCGATAACAACATCACCCAGGCGTGGCCCTGGTGGAATGTAAATTTCCATGGTCTCGTTGCGTTTCTGTAGGTCGGAAGAGTTAAGCTCTTCAAAGCGCTTAAGACGCGCCTTGCTCTTGGCATGTCGCCCTTTTTGGTTGCTGCGAACCCACTCTAGCTCAGATTTAATACTCTTTTGGCGAGCATCTTCTTGCTTTTGCTCATGCTCTAAACGTTTCTCTTTATTTTCAAGCCACTGAGAATAGTTACCTTCAAATGGAATGCCATGGCCTCTATCGAGCTCCAGTATCCAACCTGCAACATTATCAAGGAAGTAACGATCGTGGGTGATGGCGACGACGGTTCCAGGGTAGTCATGTAAGAAACGTTCCAACCACGCGACACTTTCTGCATCAAGGTGGTTGGTCGGTTCATCAAGAAGCAGCATGTCCGGCTTAGAAAGTAATAGACGGCAAAGAGCGACACGACGCTTTTCACCACCTGATAAATGTTTAACTTCAGCATCCCATGGTGGCAGTCTTAAGGCATCAGCAGCGACTTCCAGTGTTCTTTCCAGATTATGACCATCACCGGTTTCAATGATTGCTTCTAGCTTGGCTTGTTCTGCGGCTAGAGCATCGAAATCTGCACCTTCTTCAGCGTACTCTGCATAAACTTGATCTAGGCGAGTTAACGCATTTTTAATCTCACTCACGCCTTCTTCAACGTTGTCTCTGACCGTTGCTTCTTCGTTAAGTTCAGGCTCCTGAGCGAGGTAGCCAATATTGATACCCGGCTGAGGGCGGGCTTCACCAATATAGTCTTTATCAACGCCCGCCATAATTCTTAGTAGTGTTGATTTACCCGCACCATTAAGACCCAATACACCAATTTTGGCGCCAGGGAAAAATGAAAGGGAGATATCTTTGAGGATTTCTTTCTTAGGTGGGACAACTTTTCCCACGCGATTCATGGTGAATACGTACTGTGCCATACAAATAGCCTTAATTAGTAAAAACGGGGTCGATCTGAATGGGCTAGACGTTAGCTAAAAAAGGCAGGCTTGGCAATCCCTGCTCCAGACTAATTGACTAAATCGTTCGAAGCAGGGTAATGATTGCGATGAGGAGACTTAGATTTTCTTGCGACGAATACCCACTAAGCCAAGAAGACCTAGGCCAAGCAAGGCAATAGAAGAGGGTTCTGATACGCTTTGGGTAATGATGCGCGCATCATCAATCCAGTAGCGACCTACCGTTGCGCGATCAACCAGTATCGACTGGGAGCTAGTAAATGTTAGAAAATCGTTACTTTCCCACTTTCGAGAAGTTGATGTCTCGTAATTGGCCCCCGTACCACCAAATATATTGTCCGACGCATTGAGTTTTTTACCGTTGAGGATGATCGCAACAATGTCACTATCAAACTCAATTAATTGCTTGGTCTCTTTACCGCTCGAGGTGCCTAGTGGGTCAAAGTGAATCAGGTGAGAACTGTAACTGCCTGCACTTAGGTAAGGTGAATTTTTGCCAGTTTGCTGACCTCTTAAGGTATCACCAACGAACAGGTTACTCCCAAGCAAGTAGTCAACTTGAACCTGTTGATGAGCTATCGCAATGCCCTGTTGTTCATCAAACGTTTGAAGCTGATCAGACTCTTGTTGCGACCAGCTAAAGTTTAGCCCGTCGGCATTGCCGGTCGGGTTAATGAGGCCTGCATTGACGGTTGATGCAGCAAACAGCAGACTGCTGACAGCAATGATTTTCTTTAGCATTTTCTTTCCTGGTTTGGTTTTAGCCTTTCCATCGTGCTTGTGCTTTTTGGAAGAACTATTCATAAACAATGACTTCAGTGTATAGGCTGTTCTTAGGTTTTAGTAATGGGCATAGGCGGATTTGACTAGATTTCACAACTTGCTTACAAGTCTTTACCTGATGTATAGAAAACTCACGTTTAGGCCTGATCTAGGCTGACAATAGAAAGATTTTCAAGATACCTAATTGGTTGACCTAGATCATCTCGTTTGGACTAAGGCTCATATAAAGTGGAGCTATGAAAAGATGATAAAAAACAATCCCTCTAAGGAGATATATATCTATGTTAGAAAAGCACGATCTAGTTCATGAGTTGCCAGAGCACAAAGAGACTATTCATAACCTCAAGATGAGTGATAACCACTTTGCTCGTTTATTTGATGAGTATCATGATAAGGATCATGAAGTACACAGAATCGAGACCGGTGCAGAAAACACCTCTGACGAGTATCTTGAAAAGTGTAAGAAAGAGCGCCTTAAGCTAAAGGACGATTTGCTTGCGATTATCAAGAAAACAACAGCTTAATATTTAGCTTAGTTTGTTATCAAGCCCGGTTACTTAATCGGGCTTTTTTAGTTTAGCGTTGGCAGATATATTCGAACCCTTACCTGTCGTGATTAGCTCAGGCTGATAGCAATAGGGTCCTCGCTAAGGGGCGGTAAATAGTCAAGACGGGTCTTGTTTGTTGAGAAATAGCTGAATGATCTGATGTGCTGCAGAGTAGGGGGTTACACTATTTTCCTGCACAGCTGAGCGGAGCTTAGGTAGTGCTGATTGAACTGGAGGGTGACTTTTAAGCTCCTGTTCCAACATATCTTTTACCAAGGCGTTCAACCATTCTCTATTTTGTCGGGCGCGTTTATCCTCAAATAGATTAAGGCCTTCTTCATTGGAGTGGCTTTTGCCTTGTTCCTGGTAGTCCAGAATCATGTCCCATACAGTCTCAATTCCGGTGTTCTCAAGAGATGAGCAGGTGAGAATTTGAGGTTTCCAAAAACCATCGTGCTGTAAGAGGTGAAAGGCATTACTGTAGTGGTTTTTGGTTTGCTGAGCCAAGCCTTGGTTAGGACCATCACTTTTGTTAACGACTAAGGCATCCGCCAGCTCCATAATGCCTCGTTTGATGCCTTGTAAGTCATCTCCAGCGTTAGGAAGCATCAATACGAGAAAGAAATCGACCATCGAGGCGACTTCATACTCGGATTGGCCTACACCAACGGTCTCTACGAGTATTACATCGTAGCCGGCGGCTTCGCATAGGAGCATTGTCTCACGGGTTCTAAGCGCGACGCCACCCAGCGCGCCTTCAGAAGGGCTAGGGCGAATAAAGGCATTGTCTTCACGGGCAAGTTTTTCCATGCGGGTTTTATCGCCAAGGATACTTCCTCCACGTAGAGGAGAACTGGGGTCGACAGCGAGTACAGCTACCTTTTTTCCATTAGCGATCAGATGGCGACCAAAGGCTTCGATGAAGGTAGACTTTCCCACCCCCGGTACGCCACTGATTCCTATACGAAGGCTATTTCCGGTATCTGACAATAGCTCATTCAAGACTTGTTGAGCAGCCGCTCTGTCTTGGTCGCGCTTGCTCTCGACCAAGGTAATAGCTTTGGCTAGTGCTCGGCGCTGGCCTTTTTTGAGTTGCTCAAGATCGATATTCATACCAGGAAGCTAGGCAGACTCATTGATCGCCGTTAGCACTTGGCGAACACTATAAGGCACTTTTGTACCAGGCCCGAAGATTCCTTTAACTCCTGCCTGATAGAGTGTGTCGTAGTCTTGTTTAGGGATCACTCCCCCGGCAATAACGATAATGTCGTCCGCGCCTTGATTTTTGAGCGCCTGAATGAGCTCAGGAACTAGTGTCTTGTGTCCTGCAGCTTGTGAGCTGACACCGACGGCATGCACGTCATTTTCGACGGCTTGCTTGGCGACTTCTTCAGGGGTTGAAAACATAGGGGATAGGTCGATATCAAAGCCCGCATCGGCAAATGAGGTGGCGATGATTTTAGCGCCCCTATCATGGCCGTCTTGGCCCATCTTGCAAACCAGCATTCTAGGTCGTCGACCTTGGGCTTTCTCAAAGGCTTCAATATCAGACTGTATTGCTTGCCAGTCTTCATCGCCCTCATAGGAGGCGCCGTAAACGCCGCTAATAGTGCGAGATTCGGCCTGAAAACGTCCGTATATTTCTTCCAGAGCATCAGAAATTTCGCCAACAGTCGCGCGTAAGCGAGCAGCATTTACGCTCAATTCTAGCAAATTGCCTTCACCTGTTTTCGCCGCCTCAGTCAAGGCTGTAAGCGCTGCTTTAACCGCATCAGAATCTCGATTTGTACGAATCGATTCCAAGCGCTTGATTTGTGACTCGCGTACAGCAACATTGTCTACTTCAAGTATATCCAGGTCATCTTCGTGATCGAGCTGGTATTTATTGACACCAACAATGACATCTTCACCGCGAT
>NZ_LWFZ01001136.1:0-1103 GCF_001635225.1 Oleiphilus sp. HI0086 | reverse complement strand
TTCATCCGGTAGATGCAAGCGTTAAAGCACGATTGATCAGTAGTACAGAGAACGATGACTTCTACGCGGCAGCAAATTTCACACCAGTTTGGTTTATTAATGATGTTGAGGTTCCAGGAGAAAGCTCTTTTGAGTTTCCGACAAACCCAGAGACAAACATCAGGTTTGGCGACGTAATATCTGTAGAATATTCGTACAGCATAGGGCAGGAGTACGGTCGTACTGAAACACTTAGGCTCCCCACTATCGAAACAGACTCTGAGCTAACTGAGTTTTCCATTACTCCCGTCGTTGTTGAGGAGGGCGAATCAGTGAGTCTAGATTTGTCCAAGTTCAGCGCTGTTGCGTTGGAAACGCTTGAAGCTCGTTGGTATATAAATGGTGAGCTGGATCGTTTAGTTAAAGATTTTACCTACCCTGGTGAAAAGCTAAGGTATGGTGATTTAATTCGTTTAGAGCTTGCTCCCCTGGTTGCTGAAGACAATGAGGTTCAAGACTCGTTTTCATACGAGGGTGCGAAAGCTTTTGTAGGGCTAAATATCGATAAGTTGAACGGTTCTACTGATGCTTCAAACGCTTTTGTTGACAGTGATGGCGATGGAGTTCCAAACTTTCGCGACTATTTCAGATTTGATCAGAACTGTTCAGTGGAAGGCGAGGGGCGCCCAGATGATCTAGACTCTGATGGCCTGCCCGACCTGGTGGAACTTACAAGCGCCTATTCAACCAACCCTCATTTGCGAGACTCTGACTCTGATGGGATTAATGACTTTACTGAGAGTGAATTAAACCTCTCCCCAGTTTTACTTGATAGTGATGGCGATGGTTACTCAGATGGTTTTGAGCTCATCTGGGGTAGTGACCCAATTGATGATGCGGACCCATCAATTGGTGATGATAAGGATCATGACGGTTTAACCGATGAGTTAGAATTAGTAAATGGGACGCTTGTAAATGGCAGTGACTCCGACAACGATGGACTTGAAGACGGGTTAGAATTGTTACTCGGCACTGAACCTCTTTCCGCTGATTCCGATGGCGATGGTTTATCTGATGGTGTCGAGAAGTATTTGACTTCAACAAACCCTCTTATACCAGATAGT
>NZ_LWFZ01001135.1:0-860 GCF_001635225.1 Oleiphilus sp. HI0086 | reverse complement strand
CATTTCTGGCGGCAGTGGGTCGGGTTGAAAGACAACATCATTGTATATCTGGGGATCATCACTCCAGAACTTTGTGCGAAACATGCTTCTCGCCAAGCCATCTTTGCCTAGAATGGTTTCACCGTTTGGCAGCTCCAATGCGGTACCGCGAGTTAACTTGTCAATAATTCGGCTAGCGAAAGAACCAGAGACCGCAGACTCGTGCAAAAAGTCCATACTAATGCAATGGTCTGGGGAATAAGATTTTAAACGTTCAATCGCTAAACTATCCCAACAAGCATGAACCACTCGGAAGTCTTCTTTTTCAATAAAAAGAGGGATTTCATGAAACCACGATAGAAACTTGTGCCATTCGGAGCGATGAGCATCAAACTGCTCCAAGGTCTCTCGAATAAGTCTGTGATGACGAGCGTTGTGCTCGCGCAAATACTGCATGCCACTACCTTGACGACCCTCTGTGCAGTAACACATTGCATTGTATTCGTGATTGCCCAGGACAATTTCGGCCTGCGATTGGTCGACCATGTCTTTTACAATATGCAGAGCTTCTCGAATTCGAGGGCCTCTATCAACAATATCACCCACAAAAATCACTTTGCGTTGCGGATGACGGTAGCAACCTTGCTTGTTCTCATAACCCATCTTTTTCAACAGACGTTCAAGGGAGTTACCACAACCATGAATATCACCAATCAGGTCATAGCCTTGCTTAACTTTTTTCTTAACAAATGCCATCTATTAACTACTTATCAGGTTATTGGCCCAGCCTAATTTCTCTCTACAGGTTTCATAGAAGTTATGAGAGGTAGGGTGAATCAAACGCACTTTATGTGGTTTTTTACTTATGTATACTGCATCGC
>NZ_LWFZ01001134.1:0-1163 GCF_001635225.1 Oleiphilus sp. HI0086 | reverse complement strand
CGTCCAGATCACAACAGACATAGGCACATCTTGCGCATCAACAGAGAAAGCCTCGTAAACAGCAGTCTGGTCGGCGACATTAAAACGAACATCGATCGCTGTTGACTGCTTATCCTGATATTCAACTTCTGCTTCAGCTAATGCAGAACCACCGACAACACTCCAGTAAACCGGCTTAAAGCCTTTCTGCAAGTGGCCGTTTTCAATAATTTGTCCCAAGGCTCTGACAATATCGGCTTCAAACTTAAAGTCCATGGTTAGGTAAGGCTTATCCCAGTCACCCAGAACACCTAGACGAATAAAGTCTTCTTTCTGGCCTGCAACCTGCTTAGCCGCGTAGTCACGACAGGCCTGACGAAACTCAGGGTAGTCTATTTTTACGCCGGCCTTGCCTTTTTTCTTTTCGACATTGTGTTCAATCGGTAAGCCGTGGCAGTCCCAACCCGGAATGTAAGGTGCGTCATAACCACTGATTGTTTTCGCTTTGACAATAATATCTTTAAGAATCTTGTTAACCGCGTGACCAATATGAATACTACCGTTTGCATACGGAGGGCCATCATGAAGAATAAACTTCTCTGCTCCCGCCCGGGCGGTTCTGATTTGTTGATACAAATCCATATCCTGCCACTGCTTTAACATGCCAGGCTCTCGCTGAGCCAGATTGCCACGCATTGGAAACTTGGTTTCGGGAAGGTTTAAAGTATGCTTGTAATCACTCATATTATTGTCACATCAGGTTGTCAATATTGTCCTTAGATCACTAAGGCACTCAATAATTTTTTATCAAGATCGCGTTTATATCTTTCTAGCTGGCCAATTTTTTAAAATATTCCTTGGCCTGCTTAACATCTTTATCTATCTGTTCTTTCAGAGCGTCAATACCATTAAAACGCTGCTCATCACGTACTTTCTGATGAAAAACAACTCGAACATTTCGGCCATATATATCTCGATCAAAGCCGAACAGGTGTACTTCTAGAGAAGGCAAGTAATTCCCAACGGTTGGTTTAACCCCAACATTCGCTACACCTTGATAAGGGGTATTATCCTCACCGTTCAAATAAAGGCTTACGACATAGACACCTGAAAATGGTACTTTCGTTCTCTTTAAGGCTACATTCGCTGTCGGAAACCCTAATTGGCGTCCAAGTTTCTGGCCG
>NZ_LWFZ01001133.1:0-817 GCF_001635225.1 Oleiphilus sp. HI0086 | reverse complement strand
ATGCTAGGCAATGCCTTTTCTGAATCAGCCCAGGACGACCTTGCAAACCTGTTTCCGGTCATGTTTGTGATAATAATCTTCACCTTATTATTGCTTTTACGTTCGTTCACCGGTACCGCCGTAACCTTGGTTGTCATAATAATGTCTATCGCCAGCGCAATGGGAATGTTCGGTTGGCTAGGATGGACGCTTACCGGTCCAAGCACCTCAGCGCCCACGGTAATCATGACAATGGCCGTTGCCGATTGCGTTCATATTCTAGTGACCTTTCTATTTAACATGCGGCACGGAATGCTTAAAGCCGAAGCAATGCAAGAAGCCATACGTATCAATTTCCAGCCGGTTTTCATCACCAGCATCACAACAGTTGTTGGCTTTATGACACTTAACTTTAGTGAAGTTCCACCCTTCAGAGATTTAGGTAATACTGTAGCTATGGGCGTCGTTGCAGCATTCTTTCTATCAGTATTTTTACTTCCAGCACTGGTTATGGTGCTACCGGTAAAAGAGAAGAAGCAAGCAGATAAAGCACACAAAGGCCTTGATGCAATCGCTAATTTCGTCATTAACAAACGCAGACAAATTTTGATCGGTACCGGCTTGGTAACAATCGCCATTTTCTCTGCTATACCATTAAATATGATAAATGACGACTTTGTCGGTTACTTCAAGCAAAGTGTAGAATTTAGAAAAGACACCGACTTTACCGCTGAAAACCTTTCTGGCATTTATACAATTGAATACTCACTAGTTGCCGGAGAATCCGGTGAGATAAGCAACCCGAAATTCTTACAACAGGTCGAGGCATTCAGCCAAT
>NZ_LWFZ01001132.1:0-1456 GCF_001635225.1 Oleiphilus sp. HI0086 | reverse complement strand
AGGGGATCATTCTCTACCAATTCAGTACGAAGTGCAGATTATTCGAGACGGTAGTTCTTTCGCAACACGGCGAGTCATTGCCCGGCAAGACGACAAAGAGATTTTTACCCTCAACGCTTCGTTTCAAAAAGATGAAGCGGGTTCAGAACACCAGTTTGATATGCCCGAAAGCAAGTCGCCAGAAGAACTGGCTTCCGAGCTGGAAATACGTCGTCGCTTTAAGCACCTGATACCTGAAAAACTTAGGGAGCAGTTCACCCGCGATAAACCAATCGAAATCAGACCAGTTAAGCCAATTGACTATACCAACCCGGATATTCGTCCACCCTATAAGCAAAATTGGTTTAGAGCGGTGGCATCAGTCCCCAATGATCTATCATTACACCATTGCCTTCTGGCCTATGCCTCGGACTTCGGCCTGCTTGGTACTAGTATGCTGCCGCACGGTTTGAGTTTTATGCAAAAAGGCATGCAAGTTGCGAGTCTTGATCATTCGATATGGTTCCATCGCCCTTTCAAGGTTGATGAATGGTTACTTTACGATATGGATAGCCCTAGTGCGTCAGGCGGAAGAGGCTTTAATCGAGGGAATATTTTTAACCAACAAGGTGAGTTAGTTGCTTCAGTATGCCAGGAAGCATTGATTAGAAAACGTAGTTAAAACTGCAAATGCGTGACGCCTTGCTAGGATACGTCACGCGTATCGCTTTCAGACTTATCAAGCCACTGAAGTAGCCTCTCCATCGGCAAAGGTGGGGTTAGTAAATAACCTTGAACAGAATCGCACTTTAGCTCTCTTAAGCGCTCCATCGTCTCTTCATTTTCGACACCTTCTGCCACCACCTGATAACCCAGTTTTTGGCACATGTTAATGGTTGCTTCAGCAATGAGCTCATTGCCCTCATCCCCACATATTCCCGATATCAAGGATTTATCGATTTTAATCTCTGTCGCCGGTAATGACTTTAAATACGCCAAAGAGGAGTAGCCAGCGCCAAAGTCATCAACCGATAAACGTAAGCGTAAAGCACACACTTTATTTAAGACCTCAATCGCATCCAAAGGATTCGCCATCATCGAGGTCTCAGTTAACTCAAAATAAATGCGCTGAGGATCGCTGTTGTTATCAGCCATTTGAGCGCTCAGAAAATCAATCAAATCTCCCTCTCGCAGGTTCAACACCGATAGATTGATTGACATATTCAAGTCCCAACCAAGCTCTTTGAGACTATTCTGGGCTTTAAGTGCATTGCTCACCACCCAGCGTGTTAATGCTTTAATAATGCCTGTTTGTTCGGCAATCTCAATAAACTCATCAGGCCTAACCAAGCCATAACGCTCATGGTTCCACCTTACCAAGGCCTCCATACCTACAACTCGATTCTCTTTAAGAGAGTATTTAGGCTGAAAGTACAAAGCCAGATGATCATTCTTGATCGCTTCCTTCAATTCAGAA
>NZ_LWFZ01001131.1:0-988 GCF_001635225.1 Oleiphilus sp. HI0086 | reverse complement strand
ATCGCCGTATTAATTTTTAAAAGCATGAGCAAACCCGACCCGGCTGCAGAGCAGTGTGCAAAGGATATTATTCAGCTATTAAAGAAAAACCAGGGAGCCAGTGCTGAGGAGATTGCAATAGTGCTTAAAGCACATAACCGAACTGTGGAAGATGCAGAGAAGGTAACGGTCATCGTCAAAACCAGGCTAGTGCAAGCTCATATCAGGAAAGAGGATCATAATGATGTCATGTTGAGAGTGCGCCAAGCGAAGCAATTACTAGCGACACCCTAAGCCTGCAGTTTAAAATTTCTCACACCAAGCGACGAGATCCCTATGTTTTTTAAGCCCGAAAAAGCCAAAATGATCAAACCCGAAAACGCCTTACCAGGGCGCGATCAGGCAATTAGCATTAGCGCCACCCATACCGTCACTGGCAATTCAATGCTGCCCCCCTTTCCTTCTGGAATTAAACAAGCAATGTTTGGCATGGGCTGTTTTTGGGGCGCCGAACGAAAGTTTTGGTCACTGGCAGGAGTTTATTCTACGGCGGTAGGCTATAGCGCGGGCTTTACGCCCAACCCAAGCTACCAAGAAGTTTGCTCAGGATCGACAGGCCATAATGAAGTGGTATTAGTCGCTTATGATCCGTCCCAAGTATCATACTCAGACTTACTAAAAACATTTTGGGAGGCGCATAACCCAACACAAGGCATGCGCCAAGGTAACGACCAGGGAACACAATACCGTTCAGGCATTTACACCTTCAATGACGAACAAAGCAAACTTGCTAATGAAAGCCTACAACAATACCAAGTAGCGCTAACAGCGCGGGGGTTTAGCGAAATCACTACCGAGATTAAACAAGCCTCTGAGTTTTACTATGCTGAAGAATATCACCAGCAATACCTTGATAAGAATCCCGACGGCTACTGTGGCTTAGGTGGCTGTGGGGTCGAGCTGTTCTAGTAATGCGGTAAAGCCCCTGGAAAAAACACTGTCCGCACCT
>NZ_LWFZ01001130.1:0-745 GCF_001635225.1 Oleiphilus sp. HI0086 | reverse complement strand
CATACTGCAGCACAGTCTTTAGGAAAGGAGCGCTGGTATAGAGACTATAAAGTCAGGGTTTCACGTGTGGAACGCGATTACGGTTTATTGTAAAGCGCCTATTATCAATAGAGAAGATTGCCTTCTCTATTGATTTTATAGTCATTGTGCTAGTCGCTTTTCAGGGCCGCTAAGTTGCTATATAAGTTTAATGCCTCTGGGTTTGCCAATGCTTCTATATTTGTAAGCTCTTTGCCGTGCACGACATTTCTAACGGCTAGCTCGACAATTTTTCCACTCAATGTTCTGGGAATGTCCGTGACTTGAAGAATCTTATTGGGCACATGCCTTGGTGTAGTATTCTCGCGGATACTTCGTTTTATCTTATCGATAAGCTGCGTGTCTAGTGTTAAACCTTCTTGTAAACGGACAAAGAGAATGACACGAACATCATCTTGCCATTCTTGGCCGATAGCAATTGACTCAAACACTTCCTCAACCTTTTCAACCTGACGATAAATCTCAGCAGTACCTATTCGAACACCGCCAGGGTTAAGGATTGCATCAGAGCGGCCGTGAATGATTACGCCGGTTTGGGTTGGTGTTCCATTATCTGCTTCGTGGACAATAAGCTCTCCGTAGTCCCCATGAGCCCATGTGTTGTCAAAGCGTTTAAAGTAAGCGCTTTGGTATTTTTCGTTATTTTTGTCATTCCAGAAACAGGTTGGCATGGAAGGGAAGGCTTGCTTACAAACAAGCTCTCCTT
>NZ_LWFZ01001129.1:0-608 GCF_001635225.1 Oleiphilus sp. HI0086 | reverse complement strand
GTGTTGTTGATGGCTGTGATGAAATAAGTCTGCAATATTGCGGGTTTGATCTGCAGAAAAGGGGATATTCAGAGTGAAGCTCTGGCCTTGGTAACGAAGATCCAAAGAGCGTTCTGATCGGATAGTTTGCCTGCCTACTTGTTCTAATTTTAGTTCTTTCGTTCCTTGTGACTCGAGACCTTCAAACAGCTGTTCCAGTTGGTGATGGGAAATATCATCTAACTGAATAATATGTGTCTTGGTAAATTGCCGTTGTTTTTGAGCTTTGAGCATGCCGTAGGCCGAGAGGACACCACTATTCTGGGGAATTATGGCACTTTTCATATTGAGTTTTTCAGCTAAGGAACAGACATGCAGACCCCCAGCGCCGCCAAAGCAACATAAGGTAAAGTCATTAGGGTTGTGCCCTTTCTGAATAGAAATGGCATGAAGGGCTTTTACCATTTGTTGTTCCGCAAGTTCTATGATTCCTTCTGCCAATTGAAGCCTGCTCATTTGTAGTTTGCTGGCTAGCGTGTCTAGCGCGCTCTCTGCTGAGGCTATATCAAGAGACATACCGCCACCTAAGAAAGCATCTGCACGTATGCGCCCTAGAACTAGATTGGCAT
>NZ_LWFZ01001128.1:0-913 GCF_001635225.1 Oleiphilus sp. HI0086 | reverse complement strand
CGGCGCCTTAGCCCAGCAAGTCATTAATCGACTTCGTGATGAATACCAAATTGCTGCTGTAGATTTCCGTAAAATCACCTATCACAGCGACGACATTCCAAGTTATAAAGTCGATTTCAATAAACGCGTTTTTGAAGACCTGTTTAAGCATCATGACTTTGATAGCGTTATTCACCTCGGACGTATTTCTTCTGCAGAAGAAACACGGATGAGACGTTATAATGCCAATGTTCTTGGCACACAAAAGCTTTTGGACTTAAGTCATAAATACGGGATCAGCAATGTTATTGTGCTATCAACCTATCACGTTTATGGGTCATCACCCTATAACCCGGCACTGATTGATGAAACTGCCCCGCTAAAAGCAGCTGAGCTAACAATGGACCTGGTAGATTCCGTCGAGCTTGAAAGCCTAGCTAATATCTACCTATGGCGCTATCCTGACTTGAACATTACGATTCTAAGGCCCTGTAACATTGTCGGCCCTGGCGTACGAAATACCATCAGCAACTTACTTTCAAGTAAATACGCACCGGTACTGATGGGATTCTCTCCAATCATGCAGTTCATACATATAGATGATATGGCCGATGCCGTTACGCTAGCGCATAAGCAGCGAAAGCGCGGTGTCTACAATGTTTCGACAAATGACTGGGTTGCCTACCAAGACGCGCTGGAACTTTGTGAGTGTACACCCATACCCATTCCATCTATCCCGCCCGTGTTGCCTCGTGCCATTACAGGCTTTCTGAACTTAACAATGTTTCCGTGTTATTTGCTTAATTATTTTAAGTATCCGGTCGTTATTGATGGGTCTCATTTCAATGAAACCTTTGGATTTAAAGCGAAACGCCCGATTAAAGAAATTTTCAGAACTTACCGTGAATTGAAAGAGTAGCAGACTAAAATCTAG
>NZ_LWFZ01001127.1:0-845 GCF_001635225.1 Oleiphilus sp. HI0086 | reverse complement strand
TCAGTGTTTGTTGTAGGTGGCGATAGAAAAGAAGTGTTAATTGAGTTTGAGGGAACTGGTATTGCAAACTACTCATGCATGATAGAGTCCCACCGAAATAATGAAACAGTAGGAAGTATAGTCATTGAATAATAAGTTTGAGTCTCTAAGCGTCAAAGCGGTCGATTGGCAAGATGGTGCGCTGGTTCTATTGGATCAGAGAAATCTACCTTTGTCTGAAGATTATATGAGTTGTCATGATGTTGAACAGGTTTATACGGCAATCAAGACGATGGTTGTACGTGGAGCGCCTGCAATTGGTATTTGTGCGGCTTACGGTGTTGTTTTGAGCGCAAAAAAGCACTTAATGAATGGAGTCGATTTTTATGAACGTATTAACAAGGATATTGAATTCCTGAGTCAAGCTAGGCCTACCGCGGTAAATTTAGCATGGGCTCTGAAAGTTATGCAGGAAGAGCTCCTAGCGCAGAAAGAGCAGGATTTTAGTTTAGAAAAGCTGCTTCTCCGCGCCCAGGAAATTCATCAAGAGGATATTGCTAACAACTTTAAAATGGGTGATTTAGCCTGTTCCGTGTTTAAACGCTTCCATGAAAAACCGTTCTCTGTCATGACTCATTGTAATGCCGGAGGCTTGGCTACAGGTGGCTATGGAACGGCTTTAGGGGTTATACGCTCAGCCTGGAGTGATGGCTTAATCACTGAAGTCTTTGCAGATGAAACGCGCCCTTGGATGCAAGGTACCCGATTAACTGTTTGGGAGCTCATGAGAGATGATATCCCGGTTACCTTAAATGCGGACTCGGCGGCCTCGTGGGTGATCCAAAACAAATCGGTTGAATGGATTA
>NZ_LWFZ01001126.1:0-15878 GCF_001635225.1 Oleiphilus sp. HI0086 | reverse complement strand
CAGCCGATTCAGCGTTCTAAGCTTAATCTCTAAAATTATTGAATTGCAGCGGAATATCAAGATCCGATTCTTTGAAGAAGCGCATCACTTCTTGCAAGTCATCTCGTTTTTTACCCGTAACACGAACTTTATCACCTTGAATTGCCACCTGAACTTTAAGCTTGGCTTCTTTCACCATCTTAACCATTTTTCGTGCAACATCTTTATCAATTCCCTGTTTGATATCAAAACTTCTTTTAACTAACTTGCCCGCTTTACTGTCACCCGCCTCAGTCAGAGAACGAACATCAAGCTTTCGTTTAGCAAATGCCATCTGCAGCATTTCGATAAGCTGTTCAAGCTGAAAGTCCTGCTCGGCTGAAAAAGTGACTCGTGTCCCTTCGACAACAATATCGGCCTGAACATTTTTAAAGTCCCAACGGTTACCTAGTTCACGTTTTGCTTGATCAATTGCATTTGTGACCTCATGCATGTCAAGTTCTGAGACCGTATCAAAAGATGGCATGGTATACTCCCGCGTATCATTAACAATAAATTTTCCCCATTATAGCG
Source organism: Oleiphilus sp. HI0086 (assembly GCF_001635225.1). NCBI lineage: Bacteria > Pseudomonadati > Pseudomonadota > Gammaproteobacteria > Oceanospirillales > Oleiphilaceae > Oleiphilus > Oleiphilus sp. HI0086. The sequence goes on along the minus strand of NZ_LWFZ01001126.1, from coordinate 15,326 downwards.
GGTAGTGACTTGAGTAGTTACTTGAAAAATCAGTTTCAAGAGAATCTCTTGTAAATGACTTTCGCACAAAGCTAAAAACACGTCTAAACTGGGGAAACAATAATAAAGCTGAGTAACTTTTTCTCGCAGTAGAATTTTGTAGCAACTAAGCACGCTGACCATAAGCGCTTAGCGCTACACGCGATAGCCGAAATAGTAAACGGATTTGTATATCGTATTGAAGAATCAGAGACTCGGATAAGGACCTGGACTCATGCCCAATCTCGATCTTTCCATTCTAGTAGTGGATGACACAAAATTCAGCAGCACAATCATAGCCAAAACGCTTGGCAAAGCAGGCTATAGAGACGTCCGCATCGCCAACGATGCCAACACAGCCCTAGCGATGCTAGACAAGCGCCAAGCTAGTGTACTCATTGCAGATTGGTTAATGCCAGAAATTGATGGCTTAGAGTTAACAGCTCAAGTCCGGCAGTTAGATGAGCAAAACAACCACTTTACTTATGTAATACTCTTGACAGCGAAAGAAGGTAGCAGCGCTCTAAATGAAGCCTTCGACAAAGGTATCGACGACTTCATCTTCAAGTCAGAAATGTCTAAGCAACTTCTTCCTCGCGTGTATGCCGCAGACAGAATGTCAGAGCGACAGAATACTTTACTGTCTGCAAATCATTTGCTCATTGAAAACAATAAACACCTCGAAGAAAAGAATATTGTCGATATTGAAACAGGTATTGGTAATAAACGTCTCGCGCAAGAGACTTTAGCAAACTTTCTCAGGCACACCGAGTCTCGTGGTGGCGCAATTAGTTACATGCTAATTGATATCAAAAACTGGCCTGTCATCAAAAAGCAGCACAACCACATGACCTGTGAAGAAGTCGCACTAGGTATAACGCGCCGCTTAAGAAGCCTAATTCGCCCCTTAGATGTTCTTTGCCGCGTTGCAGAACATCAATACGCGATCATCGCTAACTTTGGCAACATAGATCATTGCTCTATCAGTTCTTATCGCCGCATTCATGATGGTATAAATCTAAAATCTTTCCGCACAGCTTCCGGTTATGTGTCAGTCAAAATCGCATCATGTATTTGTACAGTTGATGATAGTGCCTCAGTGCCGCGCGTAAGTGACATAGAAGAAGGCTGCCAACAGCAAATGCGCCAGGCAATTGAAACAGACACGATTGTAATCTCTCGCTGGAAGAATGAGCCGAACACTAGCATACTGTAAATAGCCCGATTAATACTCCAAAATGGGATAGCACGGCAAGGGGTTGATCATGCTAGGGGTGAAACCCTCCGCCTGCCGTTTTCGTTATTTATTCAATATAAGTAGACTGCCAAAGCCTGTAGACCGAGCCGTCTATAGGCTCGCTAGCAGGCTAGTACATCACATCACAGCACCTCACAATAGCAACACAATCCCTTACAAGACCTTACTCAAAAACTATATTGTTACGGCCTCTTATAACCTAGAATTATTTTCGTGGATTTGAGTAGTATCCCCCGTTAGCGGAGGGTTTTGTTGTACCTCCGCTGTTTTTTCGGGCTGCTATTATCCAAAGCTATTTACAAGTTCTTCATCATTTTCGTTTTGCTTATCTTCAAGCAATTTAGGGCTAAGTTTTTATGAACTTAGCCTTTTTTTGTGTCTGTCCGCTTTAGTAAAGGCGTGTTCTTAGCACTTTCTCCAGGTCATCAGATAACAAAATTTCAAACCTGATACCGATAAAAGGGTTAGTTTTATATTCATATTCCCTAGGAAATGTTGTGCCAATATTCAACTGATAGAAAAACCAGCCTTTATACAAATTACGTCGATAGCGAATTTGCGCAAAATACTCTGATACAACGGTATGATGCTGTCGTTCATCGGCAGAAAATCCAAACGAGTATTCCAGCGCTCGCCGCTGATTGATGTCATGGAAAAAAGCAAGGTTTTGAACGTATCGCCTGTGTCCGTACCTTTCATACCAAACAACGGAAGACTGTAGACGAAGCAGATAAAAGTCACCAACCAAGCGATCAAAATCGAAAGATGATCGGGCTCCTGCCCCCCGGCTTTCATACCAAAACAACTCTGGAGAGAAAGTTAATGACCACTTTTCTGACAAACTCCAGCTACGAATTCCTCGAGCCCTTGAAAATATATCGGGGTCCAAATTTGCTTTAAGCCCCCAGTCAAAGGAAAGGCGATCCCAATGGCGTGCATCAAATAAAAGCCTAAAACTTGCATTAATGCCATCCTCACCGGACTCTTCACTCAAGGAGGACCTAGTACTCTCCTGATCCACGGAGTTTTCTGCTTCTTCATCTTCACTTTCCAAAATAAAACGAAAACGTCTTTTTGTTATGGGTAAATCTAAACTAAAACGCAATCTATGAAGCGCTTCTGTCCCATAGTATTTCGACTCACCTAAGCCCAAATAAAGTTTTACATAACTTTGATTGTGATCTGAAATGGCTTCTAGATCACCCATCAAACCATCAATATATGCGCCTAAAGCAACGATATCTCCGGCCAATGCTCTGCGTTTTGTTTCAATCCAGGAGATAGTCGAATTATCGAAGTAAGGGGAGCCCTCTGCTATCTCATCTTGAGCGCTTGAGTCACCCTCATAGGAAGCTGGCAAGGCGATGTCGGTCTTTTTGAGTTCATTAGCATCGACATAAGAAATGCGCCACGATAACAACACACAGATAAAAACAAGCAAACGATGAAACATTCTATAATTATTTTTATATCGACCTTGGCGCATCAAACAACCCACACGTTGAACCAAAATAGTGCAAAACTAATCCATCCGTGAACCGTATATGAACTTAAGCTAAGTCAATCTTAAGTGCCTTATTAAAGAGACTTGCAGCGTACTTAACCATGTTGAGTTAGAATCATACCTCCAATGGTATATAAATTGCTGCGATAACTTGCAAAAATTAGCAATGTATTGATTATAGCATTCATAACACGGCAGTACGGAGATTAGAGATGAAGCAGCAGCTTGTGGTAATCGGAAACGGCATGGCTGGAATGAAAGCTGTAGAAGAGTTAGTCAGCGCCTCTCCTGAAAAGTTTGATATTACGGTCTTTGGTGCTGAGCCCTACGGCAACTACAACCGAATCATGCTATCCCCCGTACTCTGTGGAGAAAAGTCCATTGAAGATATCATTATTCATGACCGGCAATGGTATCACGACCATAATATAACCCTGTATTCCGGAGCAGATAAGCTGGTTATTGATATCGATAGAAGCAAACGTTGCGTCACAGCACGTGATGGCACTCAAGCACGTTATGACAGACTACTGATAGCAACAGGCTCTAAACCCTTTATTCTTCCTATTCCAGGAAGCAAACTCGAAGGTGTGATCGCCTTTCGCGATATATATGATGTCAATAAGATGCTTGCCTATAGCGAGACAAAAAAGAATGCAGTGGTCTTAGGCGGCGGGCTACTAGGTCTTGAAGCAGCCAACGGCCTTGCGCAGCGAGGCATGCACGTTACCGTTATTCATAGCAAGGAAGTGCTCCTTAACAGACAGCTCGATGCGACAGCCGGTCACTTACTCCAGCAGGAACTCACAAGCCGAAACGTTAAGTTTAAAATGCCGGCCGAGACAGAAGAGCTTCTTGCAGATGATTCAGGGCATGTTAGAGCCGTTCGCTTTGCCGATGGAAGTGAGCTCGACTGCGACTTATTTGTTATGGCGATTGGCGTCAGGCCAAATTTTGAACTGGCTGAGAAAGCGGGCTTACATTGTGAAAAAGGCATTGTTGTCAGCGATACATTACAAACGTACGACCCTAGCATCTATGCTGTGGGGGAGTGCATTCAGCATAGAGGCGACACTTTTGGCCTGGTAGCACCTTTGTTCGAGCAAGCCAGAGTATGTGCTAATCACCTCAGTGGCCACGGTGTTGCGGAATACAAGACTCTCCCCAGTGCGACCAAATTAAAAGTAACCGGTATTAACTTATTCTCACTCGGTAATTTCTTAGGTGATGAAGAAAGCGAGGAAATCCGTTTTTCTGATCCTTCTGCCAAGGTATATAAAAAGCTTGTTATCAAAGATAGGCACATCATAGGCGTTGTTCTATATGGCGATACCAAAGACGGCTCATGGTATCAAAGCTTACTTGAACAGCGCTGCAATATCGAAGACATGAGAGAGTTTTTGATATTCGGCCAAGGCTACTTTCAAACCGCCAAGCAAACTACCACCTTAGATTTAGCGGGTTAGGAACATCAAGATGACTCAAATGATCAACTCAACAGAGACAAGCACAAAACCGCAGGAAATAAAGACCACCTGCGCCTACTGTGGTGTAGGCTGCGGCATTATTGCAACAACACACGCTGATAACAGGGACGTGACAATACAAGGCGACCCGCACCACCCAGCTAACTTTGGCCGTCTCTGCTCAAAAGGCTCGGCACTAGGTGAAACCCTAGATCTATCTAGCAGGCTATTGAAGCCCATTATCAAAGGGAAAACGGCCAGCTGGGATCAGACTATCAATCATGTCGCTACCCGATTTAAAGAAACTATCGATCAATATGGCCCCGAGTCCGTTGCGTTTTATGCTTCTGGCCAGCTCTTAACCGAAGATTATTACGTCGCTAATAAGCTGATGAAAGGGTTTATTGGCAGCGCCAATATCGACACTAACAGCCGTCTATGCATGTCTTCCTCCGTCGTTGGCCATAAGCGCGCCTTCGGCAGCGACACGGTTCCCAACTGCTATGAAGATTTTGAACTCTCTAAGCTAGTTGTTCTGATAGGCTCTAACGCAGCATGGTGCCACCCGGTACTGTTCCAACGCATCAAAAAAGCCAAAGAAACAAACCCGGACATGAAGCTCGTCGTTATTGACCCTCGAAAGACCGATAGCTGCGATATTGCCGACCTGCATATTCCAGTGAAAATGGGTAGTGATGTCGCCTTGTTTAACGGCTTACTCGCCTTCTTATATCAAGAGGGAGTAATCGATAATGACTACCTCGAACGATATACTGAAGGCTTTGATCAATGTATTTTGGCTGCGCAGCAAGATGCCTTCAATATTTCAACTGTCGCCGAGAAGTGTAATGTTGCCCCCCACATCATCAAGACTTTTTTCGAATGGTTTCGTGATACACAAGAAACATTGAGCCTATATAGCCAAGGGGTCAATCAGTCTTCGTCCGGCACTGACAAAGTTAACGCCATTCTCAACTGTCACCTAGCAACAGGGCGCATTGGAAAACCTGGCAGCGGCCCCTTCTCATTAACGGGGCAACCCAATGCAATGGGGGGGCGTGAAGTTGGCGGTCTAGCAAACCAACTCGCGGCTCACCTAGAGTTTAATGAACAGGACACAAGCCTACTTAGTGAGTTCTGGAATACCCCAAACCTTGCCAATACACCAGGCATGCCAGCGATTGAGCTCTTCGACGCCGTCGCATCAGGAAAGATCAAAGCCCTATGGGTCATGGCAACCAACCCGGTCGCCAGCCTTCCCAATGCAGAAAAAGTAAGGAAAGCCATTGAACAATGTGACTTCGTCGTTGTGTCTGACTGTGTCGCTCATGCGGATACCTTAGATCGAGCCGAAGTCAAACTGCCCGCTTTGGGCTGGAGCGAAAAAGACGGTACTGTCACCAATTCCGAACGACGAATTTCGCGCCAACGAGCGCTGCTACCACCAGCAGGTGAAGCCAAGCCCGACTGGTGGATTATCTGCCAAGTAGCCAAAGCCATGGGCTACCACGAAGCATTTAATTTTAAATCTGCTGCCGATATTTTTCGGGAACATGCAGCACTAACAGGCTTTAAAAATACGGCTGAACAACGGCCTAGAGATTTCGATATCTCTGGCTTGGCAGAGCTTAGTGACGAACAATACGACTCGCTAGAACCTGTGCAATGGCCCGTAAACAACACTCACCCGAATGGTGTAAAACGATTTTTTTCTGAAGGAGGTTTCTTTACCGCCTCCGGCAAAGCCAAACTCATAGCACTCAGACATCGCCCACCTGTTAACTCATTGTCAGAGGCCTGGCCCCTTGCTTTGAATACCGGACGGGTTCGAGACCAATGGCATAGCATGACCCGCACTGCCTTATCAGCGAGGCTAAACCAGCATAAGCCGGAGCCCTATGTCGAGATCACTCCTGAAGACGCTCATAAGTTCGGTTTAAGTCAGGGCGATATAGCTGAAATAGAAAGTCATTGGGGAAGCATGCTTGCACGAGTGGAGGTCACTAAACGCCTTCCGCAGGGAGAGCTATTTGTCCCCATGCACTGGACCTCTCAATTCAGCAGCCAGGGGCGCGTTGGAGTAGTCGTTAACCCAGAGATTGATCCAATATCCTTCCAACCCGAAAGCAAGCACACGCCGGTTAGCATCAAAGCTTACCAAACCAACTGGCACGGTTTTGTTATTTCACGTCACCCTTTAATTCTTGATGGCATTGACTACACCGTACTCATCAAAGGCGATGGCTACTTCCATTACGAACTTGCAGGAAGGCGGCAAATCAAGCACTGGCAAACCCATCTGTCCAGTCAAATCAGAATCCACTCAGGAGAGCTAGAGTGGCAAACCTATCAAGATGAGCATCAAGGATTATTTCGAACCGCCTGCTTTAATGAAGGCATACTTCAAGCTGTGCTCATCGTAGGTTCGAACTACCAACTACCCGAGCGAAGCTGGATCGCCTCATTATTTAGTCATACCGATAAGCACCCTGAAACCTTAGATACAGAAAGCCGCATGGCTTTATTAACAGGCAAACCACCCATAGGTACGCCGGATGTCGGTAAAATCATATGCGCCTGCTTTAATGTCGGGAAAAAAACCATTCAAACGGCAATAAAGGAACACCAACTAACAAGCCCACAGGAAGTTGGAAAAGTCTGTAAAGCTGGCACCAATTGTGGCTCTTGCGTACCTGAGATAAAAGCGCTATTTACTTAAGGGCAAGCTGACAATAAGCCTCGTACAAGCTAAGTACGAGGCTTATTCCTCCTAAGGGTCGTAGCGGCTAACGAGTACGGTACTCGGCTGACGAGGGGTGTTAAAGCCTTCCGAGGCTTGCTCATTAATTTCGATCAAGGGCACATCTGAAACTAAAGGGTCGAGTTGCTGGGCGTCTTGCCGAACAATCCAATAGCTTGCAACAAACGAAACGGTGAGCGCTGAGTATAAAATGGTATTTCGAGTATATTTTTTCATTCATTAATCCCTGCTTTTTATTTTTAAATTTTTACAACGGAATAAGAACAACACTGATCTTTTTTTAACCAGAAATATGAGTCTACTCTTTCATTTTTATACTGTCTACTATTGAAATACAGATCCCAAACTNCTCAGGGTAACCTGTAATATCGCGAATTGTCTTATAAAGTGGTTGCAGCTGGGGATACATCTTCAAATAAACTTCTTTATACAAACGAGCATACAACTTAACTCGTTCAGGGTTTGGCTGAAACACCTTGCCAACACGCGCCATATTCTCAATGGCTTCATCGAAGCTTGCATAAACGCCTAAACCAACAGCAACATCAATGGCAGCCCCTAAGCCAGAGGTTTCATAGGTGTGAGGTCTTTCTGCAGGCATACCAAAGACATCAGCAGTTAATTGCATCGCGGCATCACTTTGAGAGCCGCCCCCCGAGACACGCAAGGTTTTCACCTTAAGCCCGTTTCGCTTTTCCAGACGCTGCATGCCTTCCTTTAAGCCGTAAGCCAAACCTTCCAGAATAGCGCGATAGATATGGGAGCGAGTATGCACATCACCAAACCCGATAATACCGCCTTTTGCCTCCGGCCCAGGGTCGCGCACACCCGGTGACCAGTATGGTTGCAACATAAGCCCCATCGAGCCCGCCGGAACCTGATTCACCAGTTCATCAAATAACTGTTCAGGTTCTATGCCTCTCTCTTCGGCTATCTTTTGCTCTCGTAGGCCAAACTCTTTTTTGAACCAACTCACCATCCAAAAACCGCGATAAATCATAATCTCGGATGAAAAGTACTTTGGAATTGCAGCCGGATAAGCCGGCATGTATTTAATCGGTCCAATATGTTTAGAGTTAGTTGTATTGATTGTCGCTGTCGTGCCATAGCTCATACAAGCGATATCAGGCCGGTTGCCGCCAGAGCCGATAATCTCGCAGGCTTTATCAGACGCCGAGGCAATGATAGGTAAGCCTTCATCTAGCCCCAAATGAGTTGCTGCCTCTTTGGTCAAAGCACCTAATGATTCCCCAGGATCTACCAGCTCAGGTAACATGTCTTTGCACAAAGAAGGCAAAATCTTAAAACGCCAGTCTGATTCAGCAGCCCACTTTAACTTCTTATAATCAAAGGGAATGTAACCAACCTGGGCACCAACAGAGTCTTTAAATTCTCCCGTTAGCTTAAAGCTCAAATAGCCTGATAACAGCAGAAACTTATGTGTCTTGCGCCATATTTCAGGCTGGCTCTGGGAAATCCATAATGCCTGCGATTTCTCTCGAAATCGATGTACAACATCTTCAACCCCGGCGATTTTAAACAACCACTTCCAAAAACCGGGCACATCCCCTTTTACCTCTGCCCTACGCTGGTCTAGCCAGACAATGGCTGGCCTCACAGGCCTTCCCTGCTCATCAACATTAACGACCGTACCGCGCTGCGTGGTGACCGTTGCTGCAATAATCCTGGAACGATCAATATCAGCTGCAGCCCATAGTTTATCGCAAGCTTTTTTTAATGAAGACCAGTAATACTCTGGATCTTGTTCAGCCCAGCCCGGCTGGCTAGAGAAGTAAGGCTCGAGCTCTTGTTTGCCCTTAGCGATCAAATTACCTTGGGTATCAAATATTATGGCCCGAACACTTTGAGTACCGTTATCAATGGTGAAGATATACTGCTCGCTCATCACACCACCCGCTCTTCTTTTTTGGCTTCTTCGACAGGAAGAGAATAATGAGCACTAATAATACGCTGATACCTGCTCGCCTCCTGATCCCAACGAGGCTCATCCCAGCCTAAAGCTTCCAAACAATGAGCCTTGACGCGAGTAAGCACGGCCTCACCACCTTTAGGAAGAACAAGTCCTAAACGAGTGCGGCGCAGCATTAGATCGTCTAAATGCACGACTAGTTGAGTTTCACAGGCATAAACAAGCTCAGCGAATATGGTATCACTAGTCAAGACTTTGTCTGCTAACTCAGGTTTCCTATCTACCAGCTCAACGATACGTTCTGCGCCAAAGCCATAGCGTCCTTTTAGCCTACGAATCTGAGGTGCATTGATATGAGCTGAAGCCATTACATGGTCAGTCTCAGGAAAGTGTGTACTCGACTTAAAGTCTTCAGGTTTCCGATTTAAATATCTCGCCGCCGTTTGAAGCACATCCAAGGCGATTAAACGATAAGTCGTCAGCTTACCTCCTGCAACGCTCACCATGCCTCGATTATCCCAGACAACATGTTCACGCTTTTCATCAGAAGGCTTTGCCGGTTTACTCAAGTCAGCTTCTTGCTTGCTAGAATGTTTACTGACAACAGGGCGAACACCCGAGTACGTCGCTATAACATCGCTTTCAGAAATCAAACTATTTGGGAATTGCTGATTCACAGCAGCTAACAGATACGCTACTTCGCCAGCGCTTATGCTGGACTCGTCTCGACTACTTTGCTTGTGATCAAGGTCCGTTGTCCCGACAACCGTCACACCTTCCCAGGGGAAAGCAAACACTGGCCGCTTATCTTTCGGGTGAAAAAAACTCACAGAATACGCCACTGGCAAGCGCCACTGAGGCAAAACTAAATGGCTGCCACGCAGAGGCCTTATTACTTTGTTTTCACCGAGCTGTTGTCGAAGTTCATCTGTCCATACCCCGGCAGCATTGATGACAACATTTGCCTGCAACTCAAACTGTTCAGCACTCAGTTGGTCTTTCAGCAAGACGCCCGTGACTCTGTCATTTTCGTCCTTGCTTACTTGCTCTGCTCGCAGATAATTGATCGCAACACCGCCGTCGCGATTGCCCTCTTCCAATACACGTAAAACCAAACGAGCATCATCGGTAGAAGCGTCAGCAAATTGAGTGACGCCTTTTAACTTTTTGGTAAGCAAGCCCGGGACTAAAAAGTCTAATATGCCTCGTTTGAAAAACTGCCGATAGCGCTTCCCTGCCATGTAGTCGTAAATAGCCAAAAGTTTGTTAAACACCCAAGGCCCGGGAAAAACACCTTTGTAATGCCCCATAATAAATGGCAAAGGCTCAACTAAACCGGGCAACTCATCCATCAAGTTCTGACGCTCTTTGACCGAGTCATTGGCTAAGGAAAATTGTCCACTTCCCAGATACCGCAGTCCGCCATGAACCATTTTTGATGAACGTGATGAAGTCCCCCAGGCAAAGTCTTTTTGCTCTATCAAGAGGGTTTTCAAACCCTGCGCGACAGCCTCGCGATAGATTCCGGCACCGGTAATCCCGCCACCAACAATCACCAAGTCCCAAGCCTTTCCAGAGCGCAGCACATCTAAGGCTAACGCTCGGCCACCTGGCGCCCAATAAGCAATAGAGGATGCATATTGTTTATCTTGTGACACGGCTTACCTCCGTCGTCGTCATATCGCAGCTGTCACGCCGAGAGTTTGAAAAGTTATAATTTTTTTGGACCGTAAATTGAGCCGAGCTTGCAAAAAAGCTAGTCGAACAGGCTTTTTACTCTGTCATCTTCTATCAGGGTTCCCGGGTTCAATAAGCCCTTCTCATCCATGGCTGCAAAAGCAGTTTTAATGAGGTGCATTCCTAACTCGCCCTTCTCTTTTGGAAGGAAAGGAGCATGATCTTTACCAACTCCGTGCTGATGACTGATTGCACCGCGATTGTTGACGATAATCTCGGAGGTAGAAGATTTCATATGCTTCCAACGCTCTAAAGCTTGCTCGCAGCTCTCACCGGCTCGATACACATAAGTCGTATAAATACTGCAACCCTGGCCGTAGAAGTGTGAAAGATGGGTAAAGACATGGACCTTTTCATTTTCAGCGCTAAGACTATTGCGTAAATTGTCTTCAATTTTATTAAGTAGATTATCTACATTATCCCAGTCGGTTGCCGTTTCAAGGGTATCAACCACATAGCCCTTTTCCCAAAGAGCTTCGCGTAGGTAAGGCATCTTAAAGCGTTTATCAGCCCACTTCTTACCCAAAAAGTTACCGGTGTACACGCCATGATAACGACGAATCATGCTCTTCATTAGTTTGTGGGCAGGGCGGCACTGCTCAGGCAGCCCCGTTATACCCAAGGTCATCATGCACTTGCCTTCAGCAGCACCTTTAAAGCTCAGATACTTTTCAAGCATTGATATCTGGCCAGGGTGACCAGCCAAAGCAAGTTGGGTCGTGGTTTCAACGGCATTACTTAAGCGCAGCATCGATAGTTGAACCTTACTCTGAACCATATAACGAGCTGCTTCCTTTGCTTGCGTCCACGAAGGGAAGAAAATAACGTAAAAGTCTTCTTGCTCTGCTAAAGGTGTCACTCGTACCTTAACTTCAGAGATTACGCCCATCCTCCCTTCCGAGCCCATAAAGATCTCTCTTACATCCGGGCCGCCTGCCGAGGCAGGAATGGTTTGAATATCCATACGCCCCTTAGGTGTTTCGACACTACCACCAGCAAACATTTGTTCGATGCGTCCATAACGCAGAGACTGCTGTCCACTAGAACGGCTCGCTACCCAACCACCAATGGTCGACAGCTCAAAGCTCTGGGGAAAGTGCCCCAAGGTATAGCCTCTAGAACGAAGCTGAGATTCAACTAAAGGCCCAGGTGTACCGGCACCAAAGGTAGCAATCTGACTCTCCTCATCCAAATCTATCAAGCGAGTCATTCGACCTAGCGATAAAGTTAGTATCGGTTCATCAGATTCAAAAGGGTTAATATGCCCCGCGACGCTGGTTCCACCACCATAGGGAATCAGGATAATGTCATGTTCATAACAAAACTCGACCAACTCAGCGACCTGATCTTTAGTTTCTGGAAAAGCAACGCCGTCGGGGAAGAATTCAAAGCGGCCACTTCTCATGGCAAGCCAGTCAGGCAGACTTTGACCGCGAGAATGACGAAGACGCTGTTCCGGGTCTTTATCAATCAATATATGCTCAGGTAAACGACTTTCTGGAACTTGAGCCAAAACTTCACTCAGCTGTGCATCCGCTAAAGGGCTGGAAGCACCCACTAGATCACTAAGAAATTGCTCACCCGTAGGTGGCAAATCCATTTTGTTTGCTTCATCTCCCCAACCATTCCAACGACGCATGCGTTCACCTATATATATTCAAATTTAGTTTAAAGTGCCCAGCATCTTAACAGCGGACAACACTCTAGAAAGACATAGCTCGAAATAATAACGGAATAAACTATAATTTCACTGACAATTTCAGACATTATGATCATCAAATTCAGTCAGTGACACTTTTTGTGCTCTCAAACTTCCTGCGAGAAGAGTAAATTATGAAACACCTGGGCTTTGCTTCCATTCCTGCCGTACAGCAATATTTACAATATGCTCAGAGCAAACAAATCGATACTCATCAAGTCATTCTCGACTCAGGGATCGACCCGAATGTTCTGGCCAGTGCAAATGGGCGTATTATTGGAACCCAGTTCCAATCTCTTATTAAACATCTTATCGAACGCGCTAATGACCCCTTGCTCGGGCTTCATACCAGCCAATTTGTTCAGCCAGGCTCCTATAGTGTGCTTGGCTATATCACTATGAGTTGCGCCACCATCGGTGAAGCCATGGATAAAATACAGCCCTATGAAAGACTTGTCGGGGATATGGGAACAACCAGCTTTAAAGATTTAGGGAACAGCATCTTGCAGTGCTGGCACTGTATTTACGACGACCCGATTGTCAGGCCTCATATGATCGATAACGTGTTGGCTTCGTGGACAAACTTTGCACGCTGGTTAGCAAACCAAAATGCCTCTGCTGAAAAGATACTAATCGGGCGCCCCGCTCCTTCTGCAAAGCTCCAAGAAGAATATACCCGCTTCTTCAATGCACCCGTTGAGTTTGAGGCTCAGCACAACGGTATTGTGCTAAATAAAGACCTACTGTCTATTTCACTTCGCCAACCCGATAACCTGCTACTCAAAACTCTTGAATCTCATGCTAGTGAGCAAATGACTCACCTTAGCCTGGCTAGTGAGAACTTTGCTGATAAAGTCAAAGCACTCATTCGACACCAATTGAATCTAGGCAGCGCAAGAAAAGAACTCATTGCGAATGAACTAAACATGACCGAACGAACACTGCAGAGAAAACTCGTCGCTGAAGACAGTTCTTATCAAACGCTGTTAAATGAAGTCAGACTAGACTTAGCGACCGAACTTCTGAAAAGCTCCGAAATAGGAATTCAAGATATTGCTTATAACCTGGGCTTTTCTGACGGGCGCTCATTTCATCGCAGCTTTAAAAGTTGGACCGGTATGACACCAGGGCAGTACCGAACAGAAAGTTCGCAATTGAAAAGCCTATAAAACCGACAGCTTGGCGAGTATTAGTCGGTACTCACCAGGCCAGCCTTGGCAACCACGACATTATCCTGGGTTTCAGGAACACTTACTCGTTTGGAAGGTTTCTGACGCTTCATTTCATAAAGCCGCTCATCGGCTATTTTAAGCATCATTTTAGAGTCGACTCGATCCATTGATTCTGTCGAAATCACGCCATAACTAATCACAACAGGAATTACCTTATCCTCGACTCTGAGAGGCGTATTCAAGAGATGCTCGCGAATACGCCCTGCAATAATATCAGCGCCTTCTTGGCGCTGATGAGGCAGCAACACGACAAACTCATCACCAGCAAAGCGGAATGCCAAATCACTCTTTCGTGTTAACTCATTCAGATGATGTGCAACATGCTTGAGATAACTATCACCACAGTCATGACCGCAGGTATCGTTGACTATCTTGAAATCATCACAATCGATAAACATGACCGCCAAATCTTCTTTCTGGCGCGCATGACGACTTAACTCTTGATCAAGCGTTTCCTCTAACTCTCTACGATTACGTAATAAAGTAAGCGGATCTCGCGTTGCCAAAAAGCTAATCCTTTCTCTTGCCCATACACCCGCTAGCGAGAAAGAGACTTTTACAGACAACTGCTTCAGAAAGAAGCTATCTTTGCTCGGGCTATAGCGCTCGGCGGAGTTTGAACCCAGCATCAAAGCCCCTACAACCTTGCTATCAATCACAATAGGCAATACAGCCAGCGAACGAACACCGTGAGGCTCGGCATTGCGTTTCACTTCAATAGGCATGAGCGAGTGATAGCGCTTGATGTCACGACTAACCAAAATTGGCTCTCGGACACTCTGAGTCGCTCCTAGAAAATCCACCATACTCACTGTGCGCAGAATGACAGGCGCTTCTTTATCAGCTTTACGCTCAGCTTCGCGCAAAGTATCAATCAGATGAGCGTTAGAAGGCGTTTCCGTCAAAACCGTCCACACATGCTCGATTTCGAACTTTTCCTGCACCAGCGACACCAGCGCCATAAAGAAGTCCGAACAACGAGTAATGTTCATAATCGCAACTTCTATATCGAAGAGGTTACGAGCGATTATTTCGTTACGCCTCGCGGTCGCAACGAGGTCATCAACTGAGGGCATCCAAGAATCTCCGGCTTGGGATAGGTATAACTAAGACATCTGTATATTGTAGTTTAAATCGCTTCCTCTGTAGAAGCATAACGCAATTTTATCGCGGCAATTGGACTCAGATCATCACCAGACAGTGAATTCACCCGCCACCCGCATTAATTAACACATAAAAATCCGTTTTTATTAAATAAGATGGAATTAGGCTTGACGGGAAGCACATCGATGGATAGTATACGCGCACATTGATTGAGGCAACAAACCTTGATCAAGACGAGATTGATGCGGGGTGGAGCAGCCTGGTAGCTCGTCGGGCTCATAACCCGAAGGTCGTCGGTTCAAATCCGGCCCCCGCTACCAAATTTTCACTACAGATGTAGTGATACAAGACAGAGAAGCCGTATCCCTAAAGGGATTACGGCTTTTTTTGTGTCTCAATGCTACTCAAAGCGTTCCAAGAAATCCCAGTGAAGTGTTGGTATCTACGTTGGTACTTTTGTATCTCGTGGTAACTTGTACCAACAATTCCCCTCTTCCACATATATATCAAACAGAAAACCAACCAACTTTTTTGCGTTCCTATTACTGCGTGAAGCGGCTTAACGATGTTTTTATTTCGATTCATATCAGTATTCTTAAATACAACGTAGATCATCT
>NZ_LWFZ01001125.1:0-1019 GCF_001635225.1 Oleiphilus sp. HI0086 | reverse complement strand
CATGGCAAGCTCTTCAATTGCCGAGGCGAGAAGCTCGGTCTCAGAGTGTTGTTGGTCAACACCTTCTGATGTTCTTGATGTAATGTCATTCATGACGGTTGCAGAAAACGACATTTCTTCAGAGCCGTGTTTGCAGTGATTGATTAAGCTACGGAAGGCGCTTTGCATGCTGATGAACGATCGGCTTAGACCTCCTAGCTCATCGCGACGCTCAGTTTGCTCAATTTCTTGTCGAAAGTCTCCGTTTGCAGCGTCTTTCATGACTGATACGATTCGCTTTAAAGGTTCGACCAAGTCTTGGGTCATCATTCGAGCGATCACAGCAACGACAATGAGCGTGGCAAGAAGCAAGAAGATAGACGATCGTGACTTTTTCCAGAATAGCTCATCGATATCGTCAATATATACACCGCTGCCGATAATGTAGTTCCAAGGTTTGAAGCCTTGAACATATGATGTTTTTGCAACAGGTTCGTCTTTTCCAGGTTTAGCCCAATAATAATCGACATACCCGCTTTCAGAGCTGCGTACGACTTTCACAAAATCGGAAAACAGTTGCGTGCCTTTAGGGTCGGTAAATTCGCTTAAGTCTTTGCCGTTCAGTGCTGGCTTAATAGGGTGCATCACCATTTTCGCGCTATAATCATTGATCCAGAAATATCCGCTGCCATTGTCGTACCTTAGGTGTCTGATAGCGTTGACGGCTTGTTTTTTAGCTTCTGCTTCACCCAATATATCTCTTCGTTCGTAGAATGAGCTAAGCAGCGAAGACGCATTTTCAACAAGATGCTTCACTTCACTTTTTCGACTTTCGAGCAAGTTATCTCGCTCATTAATCCGGTCAAAAACTTGAATGAATAAGCTGCTAATAATGGCAATAGCTAGAAGTAGCCAAATTTTGACTTCAAATCGAAGGTTGCTAAACAAAGTGTTTTCCTTAAGAAATCAGTAATGGTTGGGTCGTGATTTTACTGCAAAATAGATTGATTCGTGAGCAGAAGTTCCTAATATAGATTCAA
>NZ_LWFZ01001124.1:0-972 GCF_001635225.1 Oleiphilus sp. HI0086 | reverse complement strand
CGAAGAAATAAAGGCTAGAATCACAGCGAGGCTTAAGGCACGGCTTGAAGAAGGCATGATAGAGGAAGTAGAAACACTCAGACAACAAGGCCTTCCCTGGGAAAGTTACACTTCTTCGGCCTTGAATATCGCTTTGTCGCACAATACTTGCAAGGTGAGCTGAGTTACAACGATATGTACCAAAAACTCAATTCAGCCATTCACGCTTTTGCAAAACAACAAAGTAAGTGGTTTAGGAATATAGAAAAGAAGGGGCAGGAAATTCATTGGATCGATAAAGGAGAGGATCTTTTCGACAAAGCCGCAGAGCACCTCGCGAAGCATCTTTAGCGAGCTTTGCTTGGCGAACTACGCTAATGCGTGCAGCTTCTTAAAGGTCACTAGCCTCAACTCGTTTAAGTCTTTTTCAAGTACTGCCAGCGTCAAACCGTGCTTAACCATGCTTTTTAACAAGCTTTTGTCTGCATATTCCAGTATATCCAATACACGCAAGGGGTGTTGCTCAGCCAAGCAGGCAATTACATCTTGCGCCTGTTTTTTCGGCAGCCGAGCTAGCAATTCGGCTGCATAGCGCTCATTCATAAAGACCGCTGTTTCACAGACATACTCAACAGACAAACCTTTTGCTATTTGAACAGCACTCTTAATGGGGAGCTTAGATGTAATTCTTGCCGCAATGGGTGGGTCGATATATTTGTTTGTAATCGCAAGCACGAGAAAGTTGGGGATATATCTAAGCGTTTGAGAGATAGACTCGAAAAAACGATCAAATCCTTTTCTTTCACGTTCGAGCACCGACTCAACCAAATCAAACACAGCTTCAAATTGTTCATCACTCATGCCAGAAATTATTTCTGGCAAGTCACTTTCACTCTGCCGTTCAAGTTGCTCTAATTGCTCCTCACGTTTTGCTACGCGTTCCATTCTAGCAACCTTATTGATCGATGAATGCTAATGGAACGAAAGCAACAA
>NZ_LWFZ01001123.1:0-875 GCF_001635225.1 Oleiphilus sp. HI0086 | reverse complement strand
CGTCGCGCAAGAGCCGGTTGTTAAGCCGCTGCGCAAAGGTTTTGCTTGTTCACTGCTCTCTGGCCACATAGTGCTTACCTAGCCTGCTCATTATTGCTGAGCATATTGTAACTAAGCGCATTTTCAGTGCGGTTAACAGCTTCTGTTGTAGCCGAAAATGTCGTCACGCCCAAAAACAACGCTGCGATGGCTTCTGCATTAGAAGGGAAAAATAAGTGTAGATACGTAGCCGTCAAACTACCCTCGCGATAGATTGCTTCACCCGGCGCCGAATGCCTTTGTCTTTTACCGTAGCCAATAGGTTCTGGCGTATTTGCACTTCGAGAACGATGATGCGCATGCGCTCTTACATCACCTTCAGGCAAAGCGGCGGTCTGCATCCCCTGGCAACCGCGCTTTCCGCGCATGGCCCCATCGCCCGCCATTAATCCCGCCATAGAATAGCGCGCGTCTTCAAGATCAGTCAGCGATTCTAGGCAATATAAAAAACCACCGCACTCAGCCAGTACCGGTTTATTAGCACGATGGAATACTTGAACGGACTCGCACATGCTACGGTTTTGACTCAGTTTTTGCGCATAGAGCTCCGGATATCCACCAGGCAACCAAAGTGCATCTGCCACGGGCACTTGTTGATCAGACATGGGAGAAAAGAATTCGTAACTTGCACCCAATGTCTCTAACAACCGCAAATTGGCGTCATAAATAAAACTAAATGCTGCATCCTTAGCAATCGCAATGTGTTTTCCTTCAAGCAAACGACTTGGACGCGCTAATGAAGTGGATTTGAAATCGACCGGCTCAGGCAACTGAGTAATCGCCTGCTCACCAATCCACGAGACGCCTTTTTCAAAACGTACTTCAAGCTCTTCACG
>NZ_LWFZ01001122.1:0-971 GCF_001635225.1 Oleiphilus sp. HI0086 | reverse complement strand
CACTATAATTCTCTTCGAGGACATAAGGCATCAAAATAGCATTTAGAAGACCATGATGCGCACCATATGTTGCACCTATAGAATGTGCGATAGCATGCATCGCTCCCAAACCTTTCTGGAACGCTGCAGCCCCCATACTTGAAGCAACCAGCATATGCATCCGCGCTTCTAGGTTATCGCCATTTTCGTATGCAAGCTGGAGATTTTCTTTAATCAGGCGCATACCTTCAAGCGCAATACCCTCAGCCATCGGGTGGTAAGAAGGTGAGCAAAAAGCTTCAAGGCAATGTGATAAGGCATCCAAGCCCGTTGCAGCGGTAATTTTAGCTGGCAAACCTGTCGTTACGTTGGGGTCCAATATCACTAGCACTGGTAGCATCTTTGGGTGGAATATAATCTTCTTTAGGTGTTTTTCTGAATCAGTAATGACAGAAGCACGACCAACCTCTGAACCTGTTCCAGCTGTTGTAGGAATTGCAATAACAGGTGCAACACCCTCCTCCTTTACCTTGCACCAGTTATCGCCAACATCCTCAAACTC
Source organism: Oleiphilus sp. HI0086 (assembly GCF_001635225.1). Taxonomy (NCBI): domain Bacteria; kingdom Pseudomonadati; phylum Pseudomonadota; class Gammaproteobacteria; order Oceanospirillales; family Oleiphilaceae; genus Oleiphilus; species Oleiphilus sp. HI0086. The sequence continues at coordinate 430 of NZ_LWFZ01001122.1, read as the reverse complement.
CCAAATAGGTAGCTCTTGCCCAACCATTAAAGCAATTGCTTTTGCTGCATCAAGTGCTGAGCCACCACCAAAAGCGATTACTGAGTCATGCTTTGAGCGTTTAAACTGCTCAACACCGCGGCACACATCTTCTTGATTCGGGTTGGCTGATACCTGATCATAAACATCAAACTTAATGTTTGCGCGCTCAAGTGTCTGCTTGAGTTCATCACAAATAGGTAAGCTCGAAAGACCGGGATCCGTCACGATTAAAGGATGTTCAAATCCCTTTTCCTGGCACTGAGTAGCGAGCTCAGCCAAACGACCGGCGCCCGAAATAATCTGATTCGGGTAGTTCCAGTTCCCCTCCAATATATGCATAGTCAATTACTCTCAAATAGATTTTATATGGTAAGACTTTAGTTGGATGTAATTATCAAAGCCGTGCACA
>NZ_LWFZ01001121.1:0-1346 GCF_001635225.1 Oleiphilus sp. HI0086 | reverse complement strand
TGCTAGCAACTAAGCTAGGCGAGCTTTTCAGCATCGGTTAGTAAGGTCTGCTTAACATGATTAAGCTAAAAAAGCCGCTTCTGCGGCTTTTTTTGTGCGTGACACTTTTTAAACATTTTACATCACGGTAGTATTCTGTTTCTGAAAACATTATTCCGATTTCTAAAAATAGTTTGGGACCTTAAAAAATGGGTAGAGCTTACCAAAACCGTAAAGAATCAATGGCAAAAACCGCCGACGCCAAAACCAAGGTATACAGCAAGTATGGCCGCGAGATTTATATGTGCGCAAAGTCTGGTGGTATCGACCCTGACGGTAACCTTTCACTTAGGTCAATGATTGACCGCGCCAAGAAAGATCAGGTTCCTGGTCATGTTATTGAAAAAGCGATTGAAAAGGCAAAAGGTGGTGCTGGCGAAGACTTTGCGACAGCTCGCTATGAAGGTTTTGGCCCAGGAAACTGCATGGTAATTGTTGACTGCCTAACGGACAACCCTAACCGTACCTTCGGTGATGTGCGCCAGTGTTTTACCAAAACCAAGAGTAAAATTGGTGCCCAAGGTAGCGTTGGTCACATGTTTGATCACAGTGCTATTTTCGTATTCAAGTCTGAAGATGAAGACACCGCCCTTGAAGCCTTAATGGAAGCCGATGTTGATGTTAGTGATATCGAGTGTGAAAACGGCGAAATCACGATATTTGCACCTAACACTGATTATTTCAAGGCAAAGCAAGCGCTTAACGAAGCATTCGGTACAGAGAACAAGAACGGTGAAAAGGAAGTAGACTTTAAAGTTGATGAAATCCAGTTTGTTCCACAAACAACGACTGAAATTTCAGGTGACGATATCACTACCTTCGAGACATTTCTAGATATGCTTAACGACCTGGATGACGTGCAGAACGTTTATCATAGCGCTGAGTTTTAAAACGTTTCTCTTAGGCAGAGGGTTTCACCCCTCGCTAATGCGGAATCCAAAACAAGCCAAGGTGCTTACGTTTCAGTAAAGCACTTTGGCCGCTGCCTACCTTAATCAGCTTGCCCTTTAATCTCATAAGCCTTATCCAAACGGCTGTACCCAAGCCCGCTCATTTTTTTAATATCAATCTGAACAGGTATACGCTCTTTCAAGGCATCTATATGACTAATCACGCCAATCATTTTACCCTGAGAGTTGAGCTGATCCAGTGAATCTAGTGCGATATCCAATGTCGCACGGTCTAGCGTACCGAAACCTTCATCGAGAAATAAACTGTCAATTTGAGTTTTATAGCTAACCAGGTCAGACAAAGCCAGGGCCAGCGCCAAGCTGACCAAAAAGCTTTCACCGCCAGATAGAGTTCGT
>NZ_LWFZ01001120.1:0-1430 GCF_001635225.1 Oleiphilus sp. HI0086 | reverse complement strand
CTATCGTAGTCAGGTTTTATTACTTGATATCTGTGAGCGTGAAAAAGACTGGTCAGGCGCATTGGTCATTGCTAAAGAGATTGATTTAAGGCGTCATCCCGAAATAAAGATTCGACTGTCCCAGTACTATTGTGAGCTTGCTGAGGAAAAGCTAAAAAGTAACCAGCAAAGGGAAGCAATCAATTTATTTAAGCAGGCTTTGGGAGTTAATAAATTGTGTGTCAGGGCTTTGCTTGGACAGGCTGCGCTTGCTCAACAGGATGAGAGGTATGGAGAAGCTATTCGTTTCTTAAAGCAAGTTGCAGAAATAGCTCCTGAAGACATCATTTTAGCTTTGCCTCTTTTGTTAGAGTGCACCGTCAAGACAGAATCTTTTGATCAGCATCAGGCGTATCTTAAAAACCTTTACGAAGATACAGGGCAGATGCCAGTGATGTTGGCAGTCGTTGCTTCAATGGAAGCTCAGGGGCGTAAGGATGAAGCATTTGAATTCCTGCTTGACCAGCTTTCCAGTTTGCCAAGTCTTCGAGCATTAAACTATTTATTTAGTATGGAGGGCATGTCTGATGACATTCACCCGAAGTTGGCTCGCCAATTGATTAGAATTATATCCCGTGAGAGTGATAAGAAAGAGAAATACCGCTGTTCTCAGTGTGGATTTAACGGTGGGCAGCTGCACTGGAATTGTCCTAGTTGTAAGAGCTGGCAGACGATTAAACCGGTATTAGAGTATGAAAAAAAGGTCGTGAATTAAACGATTTCGGAATTGTAAGGATTTATATGCAAGGTACAGACATGTCTTCGGTAGAACAAAAATCACCACTAATAGTTGCGCTTGATTACCCTGACTCGGCAAGTGCAATAAAAATGGCTGAGTCTCTAGACCCCTCATACTGCCGGGTAAAGGTCGGGAAGGAACTATATACACGTTGTGGACCTCAGATATTGGAGTCCCTGCATGGTCTTGGTTTTGAGGTGTTTCTCGATCTAAAATTTCACGATATTCCAAATACGACAGCTAATGCAGTTGCTGTGGCTGCAGACCTTGGTGTCTGGATGGTAAATGTTCATGCATCTGGTGGACGGCAGATGATGGAAGCCTGCGTTTCCAAGTTAACTAGCTATCAGAAAAAGCCCTTGTTGATTGCTGTTACGGTGTTGACTAGCATGCAAGACGCAGACCTTCATGAGCTTGGTTTGGAGGTGTCAGCGCAACAGCAGGTAAATCGATTGGCCGAGCTCAGTAGAGATGTAGGAATGGATGGCGTAGTGTGTTCTTCACACGAGGTAGCTGAGTTAAAGGCTAACTTAGGGGCTGACTTTAAGTTGGTGACCCCGGGAATAAGGCCTGCATTTGCTTCAGTGGGGGATCAGAAGCGGATTATGACACCGTATGAAGCTGTTCAGGCTGGCTCAGACTATTTGGTGAT
>NZ_LWFZ01001119.1:0-1035 GCF_001635225.1 Oleiphilus sp. HI0086 | reverse complement strand
ACGGCCTTGGCGACAAAGGTGGCATTCTTGACTACCGTCTATATTACGGCATGCTTCAAACAATCACCAAGAAAGACAACTTCCCAGCAGACTTTGGTAACAAAATGCGTAAATACGTTGTTGGCCGCTTGAAAGCTATCAATAAACTAGTTGCTGATGCCGAAAAAGAAATACCAGCTAAGTACTGGATCAAAACTAACGAAGAGACTAAAAAAGAGCTAGTTAAGTTTAGCCGTGACATTCGTCTAGCACTTAAAGCTGAAGGTAAAATGGACCCTAAAGCGCTTAAGCTGCTTTGGAAAATCCGTTGTGCTGAAAACCCATCTGCAAGTGAGTGTGCAACTCCTGAATAGGCTAATAGCTTAGCAGATTATAAAAAGGCTCCTTTNAAGGGGCCTTTTTTATTATCAGTGCTTCTCTTTAGGTCTACAATAGCACCATTAGAGGAGCAAACTTATGTCTGACATTCAATATGGCACTAATGAGCCAGTAATATTCACTATGCTAATGACACCTGAAATGGCTAACTTTTCAGGTAACGTACACGGCGGCGCACTATTAAAGCTACTAGACCAGGTCGCTTATACCTGCGCATCACGCTATAGCGGCCATTACGCCGTCACCCTTTCTGTAGACCAAGTTAACTTTCGCCAACCGATTAAAATTGGCGAACTCGTCACCTTTTTATCTTCTGTAAACTACGTCGGACGCACGTCAATGGAAGTAGGCGTCAAAGTCGTTGCTGAAGATATTCACTCTCACGAGAAGCGCCATACCAACAGCTGCTATTTTACTATGGTAGCAATGGGTGAGGATGGAAAGCCCACAGAAGTTCCGCCACTCGACTTTAAAGCAGATAAGCAAAAACAGCGCTATATTGCAGCAAAAGTAAGAAGGGAGCTTCGTAAAGAACATGATCTGCGGCTGAAAGAGATTCACGATAAGTGGATCAGTAATACGGAACATATGACTGAAGAGCAGATCAACGTAGAGTTCGAGAAATACCGGCAAAGCTAAATACCATGCCGGTATAAA
>NZ_LWFZ01001118.1:0-1404 GCF_001635225.1 Oleiphilus sp. HI0086 | reverse complement strand
TAATTGTACCTGCACCCACGTTAACATTTTTGCCTAAGGTTGCGTCACCAACATAGCTAAGATGGTTAATCTTACTACCTTCACCAACGGTCGTCTTCTTGGTCTCAACAAAGTTACCGACTTTCGCTTTAGTTTTTAAACTCGTTCCGGGTCTCAGTCTTGCAAACGGGCCCACATTACAGGCGCTTGCCACAAAGCTATCTTCGATAATTGAATTAGCATGTATCGTGGTACCAGCACCGATTGTTGAATTTTTGATAATGCAGTTTGGTGCAATGCTGACATCCTCACCAAGTACGACATGCCCTTCGAAAATACAATTAAGATCGATAGTGACATCTTGGCCGCATTCTAATTCACCGCGCACGTCTAAACGATTTGGATCATAGATGGTGACACCTTGAAGCATTAGCTGTTCCGATATCATGCTTTGGTGCCAGCACTCTAATTCACATAGTTGCAGGCGATTATTCACGCCTTGAACTTCCTGCTCAAAACTTGGCTGATGGCTTTCAACTCGCAAGCCATTTGCTACGGCGATCTCGATAATATCAGTTAAGTAGTACTCGCCTTGTGCATTGCTGTTACCAAGTGTCGGAATAAACTTATGCAACACTGAAGCCTGTAGAGCAAGTATTCCGGTATTAACTTCCGGAATCATTAATTCTTCTTCTGAAGCATCTTTTTGTTCTACGATGGCTTCAATATCGCCATCTGCGTTCCGAACGATTCGACCATAGCCCGTTGGGTTTTCAAGGTCGACTGTCAATAAGCCAAGCTGCTTCTCATTAACTAAAGCCGTTAATTGAGACAATGTTGCCTGACTGGTTAAGGGCACGTCTCCGTATAGTATTAGTACTTGCGCGTCTTCTGGAATGTGGTCGATTGCTTGTGCTACCGCATGGCCCGTACCTAGCTGCTCAGCTTGTAAGCACCAGTTTACATCTTCTTTAATTGTGTCTTTTACCTGATCAGCACCGTGACCGATAACAATATGTATACCTTCAGCATCTAACTTATTCGCTGTATCCAACACATGCTGTAGCATTGGCTTTCCCGCTACAGGGTGCAAAACTTTTGGTAATTTAGACTTCATTCGAGAACCTTGCCCAGCTGCAAGGATAACCACATGTAAACTCATAATCGTTTTTCCTAAACTTTTTCTACTACAATCGTTTGATTATAGACACTCCATATGACATAAAAGAAAAAAGGCAGCTAAATAGCTGCCTTTTTTCTTTATTTTACGAATTACTGCTCATTAATGCTTATTTCTCATTCGCTGAATCACGCGTAGTCGCGCTGATGCTTCAGCTAGTTGAGATGCTGCTCGAGAGTAATCAAAATCGCCGCTCTGATTCGCCAGCTCTCTTTCTGCTTCTTTCTTAGCTTCCAGAGCTGCTG
>NZ_LWFZ01001117.1:0-827 GCF_001635225.1 Oleiphilus sp. HI0086 | reverse complement strand
ATTAAGCACCCAACCTAAAACAAAAGCGCTGGAAAAATTTTAGGAATATGTCAAGATTGGAACACGCTTCGGCCGATATAGGCTTGTAGCTAATCTGATTGTGAATTTCATCTTTCCCCCCGGAGAAACCTTGTGACTGACCAGTTTATTAAATCTAAAGCCGCCGTTGCTTGGGGCCCTAACACACCCCTGAAGATCGAAGAAGTCGATGTTATGTACCCGAAAGTGGGCGAGGTCTTGGTAAAGATCGTTGCAACCGGGGTCTGTCATACTGATGCCTTCACCTTGTCAGGTGAAGACCCAGAGGGAATTTTCCCATCAATCCTTGGTCATGAAGGTGGTGGTATTGTCGAAATGGTCGGTGAAGGCGTTACAAGCGTCGAAGTCGGCGACCACGTAATCCCGCTTTACACAGCTGAGTGTGGTGAATGTAAATTTTGCATGTCGGGGAAAACAAACTTATGCCAGGCCGTACGGGAAACCCAAGGTAAAGGGTTGATGCCAGACGGCACTACTCGTTTTTATAAGAATGGTGAACCAATCTATCACTATATGGGCTGTTCCACTTTTTCTGAGTATACCGTTTTACCAGAGATTTCCTTGGCGAAAGTAAACAAAGATGCTCCCCTTGAAGAAGTCTGCCTGCTAGGTTGTGGTGTAACAACAGGAATGGGTGCTGTCTTGAACACAGCTAAAGTACAGCAAGGTGATACCGTTGCCATCTTTGGCTTGGGCGGTATTGGTTTATCCGCTATTATCGGTGCCCGTATGGCAGGCGCTAGTCGTATTATCGGCATCGATATCAACGAAAGTAAGTTTGAACTCGC
>NZ_LWFZ01001116.1:0-1577 GCF_001635225.1 Oleiphilus sp. HI0086 | reverse complement strand
AGGGCTGGAGCAAAGTGATGGTCAGGCGCGCTTTGTAGAGGATGCCTGGGAGCGCCCTCAAGGTGGCGGTGGTCGAACTCGAGTGATTAAAGATGGGGCTGTTTTCGAGAAAGGGGGTGTTAACTTCTCTCATGTTTACGGGGACTCATTGCCGCCTTCGGCAACTAGTGCCAGACCTGAGTTGGCAGGTCGTCGCTTTCAGGCGATGGGTGTGTCTTTGGTTATGCACCCTCATAACCCCTATGTACCGACCTCTCATGCCAATGTTCGCTTCTTTATTGCGGAAAAGGACGGTGCTGAACCCATTTGGTGGTTCGGTGGTGGTTATGATTTAACGCCTTACTATGGTTTTGTAGAAGATTGCCAGCAATGGCATCAAGTTGCAGCGGAAGCTTGTGCGCCTTTTGGTGAAGAGGTTTACCCTAAGTATAAAAAGTGGTGCGATGAGTACTTTTACCTGAAACATCGGGACGAAGCGCGCGGAGTTGGCGGCTTATTCTTTGATGACTTGAATGAATGGGGCTTCGAAAAGAGCTTCGAATTTATGCAGGCCGTGGGCAATTCCTATGTGAAGGCGTATCGCCCGATCATCGAACGGCGCAAAGATAGCGAGTATGGCGAAAGGGAGCGACAGTTCCAATTGCATCGTCGTGGCCGTTATGTTGAGTTTAATCTAGTATTTGATCGCGGTACGCTATTTGGCCTCCAGTCTGGAGGGCGCACTGAGTCGATACTTATGTCGATGCCTCCGCTGGTCAGTTGGGATTACAACTATCAGACTAAAGCAGGTTCAAGAGAAGCTGAACTGACCGAGCGCTTTTTGCCGCATCAGGACTGGATCTGATAGTCTTCAGGGAGTAAGGAAAAATACATGTCAGATAAATATGCCGTTGTTGGGAACCCCGTTTCTCATAGTAAGTCTCCATTGATTCATAGCATGTTTGCTACGCAGACGAAGCAGGCACTTACTTACGATAAAATTGAAGCGCCAGTCGATGATTTTACATCAGTGGTCAAAGGCTTTTTTGCTCAGACAGAAGGAAAAGGCCTTAACGTTACCGTGCCTTTCAAAGAGCAAGCTTGGGACATGTGTGACAAGCGTAGCCTTGGTGCTGAAAAGGCTGGTGCTGTAAATACTTTGTACCTTGATGAGCAAGGCTTGCTTTGCGGTGACAATACAGATGGTTTGGNTTTAGTGTCCGACATTCAGGGGCATGGAATTAGCCTAAGTGGAAAAAAAATACTGATTTTAGGGGCAGGTGGTGCTGTAAGAGGCGTATTGCAGCCTATACTTGAAGAAAAGCCAAGCAAGGTTGTGGTGGCCAATAGAACCGTTAGTAAAGCGGATGCTTTGGTAGACTTGTTTCAAGATCAGGGGAGTATTGAAAGTTCGAGCTTTGAAGCCTTGAACGAAGCTTTTGACTTGGTGATTAATGGTACCTCGGCCAGTTTATCGGGTTCCTTGCCACCAATTTCGAAATCGATTATCGGTGCTGCGACGGTTGCCTACGACATGATGTACGGCTCAGAGCAGACTGTCTTTAATCGGTGGGCTGAAGAGGCAGGGGCATCCCAGA